>JALEHC010000593.1 GCA_022763215.1 Saprospiraceae bacterium | reverse complement strand
CTTCGAAATTGGCTTGGGTTTTTACGGTTCGAAGCCTCGCCGTTTTGCACATTTTCTACTTTATCGTGCACTATGCCTTGCGGCAAAAACGACACGTTTTCTGGATGCTCAAATGGCTCATTGGCCTCGCCTTTTTTGCTGCGCTGTATGGCTTGAAGCAAGAGTACTTCGGCTATAGTTCGCAGGAATGGGCCTGGCTTTATGCCGATCCCAAACGTTACCAACTCATTGTACAGTGGAATCGCTTTCGCGCATTTTCGCTCTTTTCGGACCCAACTACCTTCGGTACCCTTATGGCTTATATGGGGACTTTTTGTTTTATTCTGGCTACAGCTCCATTTGCTTGGTGGAAGCGTATCGCGCTGGCTGTCATGGGCTTTACCATGTTTTTGTCGATGGCGTATGCTGGCTCGAGAACTCCGTTTTTGTTGGTCCCAATTGCAGGTGTTTTTTATGTACTGATCAATCCTAAAAAGGAGATCTTGATGATTACCGCATTCATTGCCTTGTTGGGAACAGCCTTTGTCATGAAATCAACCAGCAACGCCGTGGTGTATCGTATTCAATCTGCCTTTCGGCCAACCGAAGACGCATCGGTACAAGTTCGATTGGAAAACCAGAAAATGATTCAGCCATTTATACAAACGCATCCGTTCGGAGCAGGACTTGGGAGTACTGGCATCTGGGGCGAACGATTTAGCCCGGAATCCTGGCTGGCAGGCTTTGCGCATGATAGCGGCTTTGTACGCATAGCCGTGGAGATGGGATGGTTGGGCTTGTTGTTGTACATGGGCTTATTGTTTGCAGCCTTGCGGATGGCATTATTTTATTATTTCAGGAGCGAAGATCCCGTGATCAGGGTGGTATATCAGGGGCTGGCGGTGGTTGTTTTTATGTTGGGGCTAGCCTGTTATCCGCAAGAAATTACGACCTTGTTGCCGACGAGTATTGTATTTTATATTTTTCTGGCGATTATTGTTCGTTTGAAAGACTTTGAAAAGGAAACACCCGCTTCTGATTTGGCTACAGCCAAATAGGGAAATTATGCCTTTCCAGAGCAAAAGCAAAAACGTACTTTTTTATGAGAAGATTCTGGCCACTATTACTGTTGTGTTTTTTACCACTCACTGCAAATTTCGCGCAAAGCGGAAGAGTAGACATGGAAAAAGTACCTGAAACTTTTGAAGAATTTCTGGTACAATTAGCCTGGCGCAATACGCCAGCCAACCGTGTGCTGGAAATCAAACAGGAAATTGCCCGAAACGAAACCAAAACTGCCAAGCTCCAATGGACCAGATCGGTGGGCTTCAATCTGGGCTTCAATCAGAATGCAGACGAAAATGACCCGACTATGCCCGGCACAGACGCTATCTTGTTTCCCAGAGTAAGTGTGGGGGCCTCTCTAAATCTGAATCCCATATTGACGACAGGTTATAGCGTGCGTATCGCGAAGGAAAATGAAAAAATTGCAGAGGTAGAAAAGTATCAGGGGCAGATAGATGTGCAGGAAGCTGTGCGCTTGCTTTACGCAAAATATGAACTAGGGAAGGATATTCTGAAAGTTCGCGTGAAAACGGAGGAAGATGCTCGTGCTACCTTTGAGTTGATCAAGGAGTTATTCAAAAACAGCGAAGTTAATTTTGAAGATTACAATGCGGCTTATACCAATTATCATCAATCGGTGGAAGCAAAACTAGAAGCTGCAGCAGAAATTCGAGCTACCAAAATTGGTATAGAAAAATGGATTGGCATTTCTTTTGATGAGGCAGCTCGGCTTTTTGGCATAGTCGATAAATAAAAAATGGCCCTCCAAGGAGAGCCATCTAAAAAATGATTTTAAAAAATCACCCGACTGTTGTATATCTTTTTATTTCTTATTTTCTCTTTTTGTTACACCCTTTTGACTAACCAAAAGCCGAAAGGTAACATGAAGCTTTGGTTAAAAAAGTCTTAACGTCTGTTGCCTTTGAGTACCATGACCGTTCGAGGGGGCACTTCAATCGAATATTCATTGATCTGTTGGATTGGCGCTTCCAGTGAAAATGCTTGGTTGCCGTCTCGAGAAGTATCAACCAATAGGTGCCAATGACGAATACCATCCTCCGAAAGTTCAAAGCGGAGACTTTCCCAATACATATTTACGATAATGAAAAGCTGAAAGCGATATCGGTTGTTATCGAGTGAGAATGCAAGACTTCGGGAGTTATGTCCCCAATCTGGTTCGAACAACTTGGTGCCATGGAAATCGATATGAGTAATATGCCCATCTTTTGATACCCCCCAAAAGGATTCTTCCTGGAAATAAGGTGTATCCAAGTTAAGTTGAATGAGGTTTTTCACGAAAGTGGACAAGTCTTGATGTTCTTTCATCGCATCCCAATTGAGCCAACCGATTTCATTGTCTTGGCAATAAGCGTTGTTATTCCCAAACTGAGTATTGGCGACTTCATCACCCATGAGTAGCATTGGTGTACCCTGAGCAACCATAAGTAGCGTCAGGAAGTTGCGCATTTGTTTTTGGCGCAAAGCCACAATATCCGGATCTTCGGTCGGGCCTTCATGACCACAATTCCAGCTATGATTTTCGTTATGACCATCGCGATTATCTTCGCCATTGGCCTCGTTGTGTTTTTCATTATAGGAAACCAAGTCATTCAGCGTGAAACCATCGTGACAAGTCACAAAGTTGATGCTTCGATTAGGATCGCGTAAAATGGTACCAAAAAGGTCTTTACTTGCCAGTAGCCGGTCTGCTATAGGGCGGATCAAGCCAGCATCGCTTTTGACAAAGCTGCGAACATCATCCCGAAACATGCCGTTCCACTCTGCCCATTTGTCGCCAATGAAAGAACCTAATTGGTATTGGCCCAAATCCCAGGCTTCGGCTATAATTTTGGAAGGAGCGAGCACCGGATCAGATTCAATTTCCCAGAGAATTGGCGGATTTTCCACTGGGTGGCCATCCTCATCGCGGGAAAGTACACTCGCCAAGTCAAATCGGAAGCCATCGATATGCATTTCTGAAACCCAATACCGAAGGCAGTCCATGATCATTCGCCGAATAATTGAATGATTGCCATTGAGGGTATTTCCAGTTCCACTATGATTTTGATAATGGCCTTTATTATCTTTTTCGAGCAAGTAATACGCTCTGTTTTCAAGTCCTTTGAAAGAAAGCACAGGACCGTCTTCATTTCCTTCAGCCGTGTGGTTAAATACTACATCCAGAATGACTTCAATACCTTCTTTATGGAGTGCTTTGACCATATCTTTAAACTCGCGAATAACACCCAGCGGTGCCTCTGCACTAGCATAAGCGGAGTGAGGAGCAAACATCGCAATCGGGCTATATCCCCAATAATTGGTGAGGCTTTGATCGGGCACATCATACGGATCAAACTGAAACACCGGAAGCAATTCCACAGAAGTAATACCTAGTGATTTGAGATACGGGATTTTTTCGATTAGCCCTTGGTAGGTGCCCCGAACTTGGTCATCAAGACCAGAAGAAGGGTGCTTTGTAAAGCCCCCCACATGCATTTCATAGATGATCGTTTTGGAAAAAGGATGTTTCAGACAAACATCTCCTTCCCAATCATAATCAGAGCCATCGACTACGACACTTTTAATGGCTGTTGCACAATTATTACCCGGATCAATGGCATCCTGTCGGTTATAAGTGCCCATTTCAAGAGCTTTGGCATAAGGATCGACCAATACCTTCTGATGATCAAAGCGGAGTCCTGCTGGCGGATCATTGGGGCCGTATACCCGGTAGCCATAGAGTTGGCCTTCTTTGACTCCGGCCAAGAAGATATGCCAATAATAGAAAGTTTTATTAAAGTCAGGGTCGAGCCGAAATATATCGATAGGCTGGCTATGGTCAGCTGCATCAAATAGCAATAATTCTACGGCAGTAGCATTTTTAGAAAAAATGCAGAAGTTGACACCATCGGGCGTAACGGTAGCACCAAGCGGTGCACTTTGCCCGGCGGAGGAAATAATTTCTTTATACATAAGTTAGAAGATGGAAGCGTCCTTCTGACGTCTTTCCAGTTCTCCTCTTATGATTTTTTCAATCAGATAAGCGTCTTTGAAAAAGCGGTTGCGTTTTTCGACGATAATACTTCCACCAATATAAACGCCAAAGGCGACGGGAATAAGGGCGAGGCAGGTAAGGCCAAACCATCTGACATCAATCATTTGAGCAAGAAAGGAAAGTGCCATCCAGATGGAGCCGGAAGCTCCGACTAAAAATAGCTTTTCTTTTGTTTTTTTGACTTGCTTTTCTTTGGTCTTTAATTCTCTAAGTAAGGCCTTTAGTTCTTTTGTCGAATAATATTCTGGACTAACATCTAGGAGTAGTAAAAGGTCATCATTAGCTTCATTCTCAAGCTTGTTGAGCTGTCTGTCTAAGAAAAAATGTTTCATGGGATGTCGCTACAAATAAAAAATAAAGGAATAAAAAGTTTGAATTGTTACAGCCTGTATAATACCCTTAATCTGTGATTTTTGCAACATATATTTTATTAAAGTTTGCATAAAATTCAGGCAGGTTTTCATCCTTACTACGAAATGACAATTCGCTCCTTGTTTTAAATTTTTTGTTTTATGTAGTTTGTTTTTAAAACAATTTTTTAGATATTGCAGTATCATAAACAGCAGGTCGTAGGTATTATTGACGTTTAAATGATATCATATGATCATATTTGAAGATTATCAGACGGTGCCTGTTATTGCTCTACGCGACATGGATCCGTACATGCAGGTACAGGAAAAGCGACAGTCTTTTCCACTTCCAGGCGAAGAGTTTTCCTTTTTTAGGCTGGATTTGAGCATGGCATTAATAAAAAATCCGGAAGCTACTTTCTTTATTCAAGCTACCGAAGATTCGCTGGTGGCAGAAGGTATTTTTCCGGGTGATATATTAATCGTCGATCGCTTGATGGAAGCCCGCCATGGTGCTAAAGTGGTCGTGTTTATAGAAGGAGAATTTGTACTTCGCAAATTAATTCTTCGTGCAGATGGCATGGCCTTACAAAAAGCTGACGGCAGTATTGAAATAGAAGAGATCGAACCTGAAATGGCATTTGGTATTTGGGGGGTTATCAGAGATCATTTGCAGGTTAGGTTAGAAGCTTGTTAAGTCGGTATAGGTCACTTGCTTTCACTTTCGTGAAATGTGCCACAGGCCGTTATAGGATTTGTCTTTAAAATATAGCTTGATTGGAACACACTTGCTAATGATGCACACTTCTTGCTTATCATAATCAACGTGCTTGCAAAGAACACTTATTGTTTCGGAAAATGACAAGGTGGTAAATATTATTTGGTAAAATCAGTGATTGGTTTTGAGAATTTAGTGCTCAAAATCAAAGATTTGATATCTTTAGCTGACTTAATTACCAAACGTATGAAACTTTACTCGCTAATAGTGCTTGCTATTGTGCTTGCCTCCTGTCAGCCTGCTGATCTCGTTATGGATTATTCCGAATATCCCGTTTATCATGGAACTGACCTCGGTTTACAGCTGAGTTCATCTGCTACCAATTTTAAAATTTGGGCACCCAGTGCTGATGAAGCACGCTTACATCTGTATGAAACGGATTTGGGTGGAGAAGCAATTCGAACCCTTGATCTAAAAAAGGGCGAAAATGGAACTTGGAGCCTCGAAATTCCAGAAAATCTGAAAGGTCAATATTATACCTTTCAGGTAAGCGTGGAAGGCCAATGGTTGGATGAAGTACCTGATCCCTATGTATATGCTGTTGGTACAAATGGCCAACGAGGACATATAATTGACTTAGAGGATACGAATCCGGAAGGCTGGAATTCAGACCAACGACCTCCTCTGAATGGATTTGAAGATATCATTATCTATGAATTGCATGTCAGGGATGTTTCTATGCACCCCAACTCTGGTATTTCTCAAAAAGGAAAATTTCTGGGGCTTACAGAATCTGCAACCAAAAACGCTGAAGGTGAAAAAACAGGACTTGATCATATCCGTGAATTAGGCGTAACACATGTACACTTGCTACCATCATTTGACTATCGGTCGATAGATGAATCCAAACTCGAAGAAAATAAGTTCAATTGGGGGTATGACCCACAGCATTATAATGTACCGGAAGGTAGTTATTCTACTAATCCGGCTGATGGTGCCGTGCGTATTCGAGAATTCAAACAAATGGTGAAATCTTTTCACGATGCAGGAATTCGGGTCATTTTAGATGTCGTTTACAATCATACCGGAGCGACAGAAAACTCCAATTTTAACCAATTGGTACCCGGCTATTATTATCGACAGGATAGTCTTGGAGGGTTTTCAAATGCATCTGCTTGTGGAAATGAGACCGCATCTGAACGAGCCATGATGCGTAAGTTTATTGTCGAATCTGTAGCTTTTTGGGCGGAAGAATATCACATTGATGGATTTCGGTTTGATTTAATGGGGATACACGATATTGAAACCATGAATGCAGTTAGTGAAAAACTACGGCAAATTGATCCAAGCATTTTTGTTTATGGGGAAGGGTGGACAGCCGGAGATAGCCCATTACCGGACAACAAAAAAGCGCTGAAGAAAAATACGCATTTGCTGGATGGAGTAGCCGCTTTTACAGATGATTACCGAGATGCATTGAAAGGCCATGTATTTACATTTGATCAAAAGGGATTCGTGAGTGGAGAGTCTGGTCTAAAAGAGAGTATTAAGTTTGGAATCGTGGCAAGTACAGAACATCCACAGGTCAATTACAATGAAGTTAATTATTCAGATGCACCCTGGGCAAAAAGTCCACTTCAAACGATCACTTATGTGTCTTGTCATGATAACCACACACTTTGGGATCGGTTGATGATTTCAGCAGGTGAGTTTAGCGACAGCGAACGCAAAAATATGCACAAACTGGCATTGGCGATGTTGCTTACTTCTCAAGGGGTATCTTTTCTTCATGCAGGCGTAGAAATGTGTCGTACCAAAGAAGGCGAAGAAAATTCATTTGAGTCACCAGATTCAATTAACCGGATAGATTGGAGTTGGAAAAATAAACATAAAGACGTGTTCGAGTACACAAAGGCATTGATCCAACTAAGAAAGCAACATCCTGCTTTTCGGATGACTTCAACTGAGATGATACAACAGCACCTTGAATTTGTGGAAACAACAGATTCGAATTTGTTAATATATCGATTAAAAGATCATGCCAATGGAGATGACTGGAAAGAAATCTTTCTGGCCTTTAATGGAAATACAAGCAGCCGAAATATTGATTTACCGAAAGGTGATTGGCGAATAGCTGTTACAGATCAATTGGTTGATTTGGAAGGAAAAACTGGTTTGGAATCTTCTACATACGAAGTTCCAGCTTCTTCTGCTTTGGTACTATTTTCACGCTAAACGAAAAAACAACAAAACATGCTGGATATACAAAAACGTCTTACCAACAGCTTCTATGTCTTGCTGAGTTTGCCGGCAACGGCTATGGGCTTTGCCCTTTGTGTGCAGATTGCAGCTTTGAGCTGGATCTTGAATACCAAATATGGGCTAAATATTGAAGAAATCGGTTTTGTCTGGATGGCAGGTCCTTTAGCTGGTATTTTGGGACAACCGATAGTCGGATTGATTAGTGATAAGGTATGGTTTTGGAAAGGCCGACGACGTCCGTTCATCCTTATCGGAGGAACGATTGCAGCTTTAATGATTTTGGCTTTGCCCAATATTGACGTCATCAATGATGCCATGGGGCTAGACTCTATAGTAGGGGTAGCCTTAACAGTAGCGCTTTCGCTGGATTTAGCCATTAACATCAGCTTTAATCCTACTCGATCAATTATTGCAGATGTAACACCACAAGGTGACCTACGTACTCGAGGATATACCTGGATGCAGACGATTTCCGGATTTTTTGGGGTATTGGCCTATCTCAGTTGATGTTATTTATTTTGATGGCCGTAGTTGGTATCGGTTGGGCAGCAGTGGTGAGTTTGCCTTTCGCCATCATGTCAGAGGTCGTAGACCAAGGACGAATGGGCTTTTTTATGGGCTTATTTAATCTATCTGTCGTCTTGCCTCAGCTGGTGGCATCTGGTTTGGGAGGCTTTATTGAACATGCCGCAGATAAGAATATCATCTATATCATTTCGGCTGGTTCACTGGGTATTTCAGCCTTCTTGTGGTTGTTAGTCAAAGAAAGCAAAAGTATAAATGCGGCAGTTGTAAATAGTAGTGGACATTGATGTTTTATAGTCAGCATAATTATCTGTTTACGGACAATGAATTTGATTCTGTGGCTTGTAGATGATCTAAGTTGCAAATGAGTTGTTTAGCAGTTATCAATTAATAAAACTATTCGTATGCAACCCGTCTATCATGCTGGCGAATTAAAAGTGCAGGAATTAAGTGGCCAAACTCAAATGGCCATGATGAATCAAAGGATTATCATGGATGAGATTAATCCATGGGGACAAAGATTTATTGGACAGCAAGAAATAGTATTTGTCAGCACAACTAACGAAAATGGACAAATTTGGGTGTCCATGTTAACTGGTGAGGCCGGATTTGTGTCCATACCGAATGCCAAGTCTTTACAAATTGAGCTGAATCAGATCGAGCGACTAGCGGATGACATTTTTTTGAACAATATCCAAAGTGGGAGCGAGATAGGGATGCTGTTTATAGAGTTGTCAACCCGCAAACGGTTTAGAATCAATGGCGTATCAAAGTTTGAGGAGGGTGTTTTGACTGTTGAAGTACGAGAATCTTATCCAAATTGTACAAAGTACATTCAGAAAAGGAGTAATTCTCCGATACTCTTGAACGCTTCTGAGCCGGTAATGAAACAGGGGGGAGAAACAATGGAAGAAATTCGTGATTGGGTTTCAAGAGCAGATACCTTTTTTGTAGGTAGTCAGGCAAAAAATGGAGGTTTGGACGTTTCTCATCGAGGCGGACAAGCTGGGTTTGTGGAATGGATTGGCTCCAAAAGTTTGAAAATACCGGATTACAAAGGTAATGGAATGTTTAATACCCTCGGAAATTTGATGGAAAATCCGAACGCTGGGCTGTTATTTGTCGATTTTGCCGAAAGGCGGATATTACAACTAACTGGCAGGGCAGAGGTGATCGTAGATGAACAACAGAAGGATGCCAAACATACCAACCTACACTGGGTATTTGATATAGAAGAATGGCGGATTATTGAAAACCATCATGATATGGTATGGAACTTGGAAGAATACTCGCCTTTTAATCCGTAAAGACGCCTTGGAGGCTTGAATAAACTGAAAAATCGTAGATTTTTCGTCAAAAAATAGTTTAGGTCTACTGGCTTTCGCCAAATTGTTCTACTTTTTGGGGAAAATAAATTTAAATGAGCATTATGAAAAAAATCGTTCTGATATTCCTCAGTGTATTTATGTTGACTCAGGTATTCGGGCAGTCCGAAAATGTACCAATGAGTATGAAAGTGGACTTGGTATTCTTGGCTTCTGACTATCTGGAAGGCCGGGAAGCGGGAACTCCTTCTGAAAAAATAGCAGCTCAATATATTGCAGACCGGTTTCAGGAAATCGGGCTTTCGCCGAAAGGCGTAAATGGAACTTGGTTCCAGTCTTTTGATTTTGTGCAAAGCAGCAATCCGCATGTTACAACTGGTGAAAATAAGGTTGGTAAAAATGTGATTGGTTACATAGATAATGGTGCTTCCAATACCGTTGTTATTGGTGCTCACTTTGATCATCTGGGAAGAGGTGCATTTGGTTCGCGTTACCTAGATGGGCCAGCGATTCATAATGGTGCCGATGACAATGCTTCTGGTACAGCCGCTTTAATTTATATCGCAGAACAATTGAAGAACTCTTCGGCTAAAAACAATAACTATCTGTTTTTGGCATTTAGTGCCGAGGAGTTGGGGCTTTTGGGGTCGAAGCACTATGTGAAAAATGCGACCGTTGATTTGGATAAGATCAACTACATGATCAATATGGATATGGTGGGCCGTCTGAAGCCAGATAATTCCATTACTATTTTGGGGGCGGGGACTTCTCCGAGTTGGAAACCAGCAATCGAAGCAATTAAAGGCCCTTTGAAAATCCAGACTTCTGATTCTGGAGTTGGGCCTTCCGATCATACCTCTTTTTATTTGAAGGATATTCCGGTCTTACACTTTTTTACCGGCCAGCACAAAGAATATCATAAGCCAGGTGATGATGCCGCTTTGATCAATTTTGAAGGAATGAAAATGATCTCTGATTATATCATCGAATTAGTGGAGGACTTGGATGCCAATGAAAAACTGGCATTTACCAAAACTAAAGATGAGCAGGAAGGCCGTCAGGCCGCTTCTTTCAAAGTGACGTTGGGCGTAATGCCTGATTATTCAACCAATGGGAAGGGGATGCGTGTAGATGCGGTTTTAGATGATCGACCAGCTGCAAAAGCGGGAATTATGGATGGCGACATCATTATTCAGATGGGAGATCTGAAGGTGGAAAATATCTATGATTACATGGAAGGCCTGAGCAATTTCAAGACAGGTGACAAAACCATCGTAAAAGTGAAGCGAGGAGAAGAAATACTGGAAAAAGAAGTAGTATTTTAGAATTGTCCTTCAAAATGGAAAAAATGAGAGATAACGAGCGCGCTCGTTATCTCTCATTTTTTAGGTAATCAGTGGTTGGCCAATGAAGACTTTAATTTCTGGCGAAAGCCGAATTTTGACCTGTACAATGAGTGGATCGCTTAGCGTCGCATAGATGCGGCGATGCAGTTTGTAGGTCGTTTTGATAGTTTTGAACACCGAAGAAACCGTCGTATTCGTTTTATTTTCTTCCAGTATTTTTTCTAGCCTTTCTGGGCCAAAGTCTTTGTGATTGCCTTTGAGTTCTACTTCGAGCGACGGATTGAGGCCAACACCCATGGCGAAGCTGGTAATTTCAAGGCCATAAATTTCGAGTTTAGGAAAAACTTCGAGCCATTCTTCGATCAGTTTATAGCTTCTTTCTTTGGCGCCTTCACTAATATTACTGGCTTGATCCTTTATAATATCGGAGGCTTCTCGTAAAGTTTTTTTGATTTTATCAATCATAAATTAGAATCCAGTTTAAAAACTATCTATTCGTTTAGACGTTTCATTGTTTTATAAAACTACAATCAGGAAGATACCTCTTTTTGAAGGAATGTGTTGTCTTCCATTCATCGCAATTGATGCTAAAAAAACACAGCAAACTAATTAGAATGAATCATCTTAAGACATTAGGCGAATTAAAAGCCAGTGGATATCAATCCAGACCTCTTAAAGAAGAACTTCGAGACAATCTTATTAAAAAATTACAAAAAGGTGAGCAAGTTTTTGACGGAGTAATCGGATTTGACGACACAGTGCTCCCTGATATTGAGCGCGCTATTTTGTCTCGCCACAATATATTGTTACTGGGTTTGCGTGGTCAGGCCAAAACCAGAATCGCTCGCTTGCTGATTAATCTGCTTGATGAATACATGCCAATTATTGCCGGCAGCGAACTCAATGATGATCCATTTCATCCAATCAGCCGACATGGTATTGAATTAGTCAATGAAAAAGGCGGTGATACGCCTATTGAATGGGTACACCGCTCGGAGCGTTATGTAGAAAAGCTAGCCACACCAGATGTAAGTGTTGCCGATTTGATTGGTGATGTTGATCCGATTAAAGCAGCTACCCTGAAATTGCCTTATTCTGATGAGCGAGTTTTGCACTTTGGTTTGGTACCACGTTCACATCGTTCGATTTTTGTAATCAATGAGCTGCCAGATTTACAACCGAGAATTCAGGTGTCTTTATTTAATATACTTCAGGAAGGTGATATTCAGATTCGAGGTTTCAAGTTGAGACTTCCATTGGATATCCAGTTTGTATTTACGGCAAACCCAGAAGATTACACCAATCGAGGAAGCATTATTACGCCCCTCAAGGACCGTATTGAAAGCCAAATTTTGACCCACTATCCGAAAACGATTGAAATTTCGCGTAAAATTACCAAGCAAGAGGCGAATTTGGCGGAAGCCCAAAGCCAGAGCGTAAAAGTACCGGATTTGCTGGAAATTTTGCTGGAGCAAATTGTATTTGAAGCACGTGATAGTGAGTTGATTGATGAAAAAAGTGGTGTTTCTGCCCGTTTGAGTATCTCTGCTATGGAAAACCTGGTGAGTACAAGCGAACGCAGAATGCTAATCAATAAAGAGAAAAAAACGGTTTCCAGAATCACTGATTTTTGGGGCGTGGTACCGGCTATAACGGGTAAAGTGGAGTTGGTCTATGAAGGCGAGCAGGAAGGCCCCTATTTTGTAGCCATTAACCTGATTAATAGTGCCGTTAAAAAGGCATTTTTGGATCATTTCCCGAATCCAGATAAACTAAAGAAAGGGGAGGAGAAGGACCCTTATGGTACGATTCGGGCTTGGTTCTCTGGTGGTAACACCCTGGATTTGCTAAACGATGCAAGTGATAAGGAGTTTAGAAAGAGTATGGACGAAGTGGCTGGTTTGCGGAAGCTAGTTGAGTCCCACTTGAATTTAAAAGGTGAGGAAGCATACACATACATGGAATTGGTGCTGCATGGTTTGGCAGAGTTCAATGTGGTGAATAAAGAAGTCTTGGAATCCAGCTTCTCTTTCCGCGATTTGTTGGCTAATATGCTGGATGATGATTTATTTGATGACGATGAATTTGATGATTAATTTGATAGAAGAAAAATATTAGGAATATTTTGAAGGCTTCTGCATCATAAAAGTGCAGAAGCTTTTTGGTTTTTAGAAGGGCTTGTTGCATATTGAGTGTCACATTTTTAGGAAATATGAAACCTAAACTTTTTCAAAAATTCAACTGGAAGTACACTTTAGGAGAGTTGGTGCTCATTTTTATGGGTATTACTTTGGCCATTTGGTTTAACAACTGGAATGACTACCGGAAAGAACGCGCATTGGAAGTTCGAATTTTGAAAGAGATCACACAGGAACTCAACGACGATATTGAAGACATTAAAATCAACAAAGGGGGGCATGAGCTAGCGATCCGATCTGGAAGTGCGTTGCTGAATTATTACTTGGGAAAAGATACGCTGGCAGAGGATTCCCTCGGGTTGTATGTCAGTATGGTGTACCGAAACTTTACCTCAATCAGCAATACAGCCTCTTATGACTATCTCAAATCAGTAGGTATTGGTACTATCTCTAACGATAGCCTTAGGCGAAAACTGAGCCGACTATACGACGTGACTTATGAAAATATTCGTAAAATAGAGGAGCGTCACCAACCTTCGCAGTTTTTTGCACAGCATAAAGACTTGATCTGGGCAGAGCTAGAGCCCTTGATACGATTTGACGGCAGGCGGTTTGTGCTTTCGCAAAAACGACGAGACGGAACCGAGCAGTTCAGTGCCCAACTTGTGTATACCCTTTCGGAAATTCAAGGTCTGCGGGGGTATATTGTAAAGTATTATGAAGATATGCTAACGCAAATCGACGTTTTGAAGGAGGAGATAAATGATCATATAGCGACTTTAGAATAAATTCTTTATCATTTGCCGAGCCGTTAGGCGAAAGGCAGAGGAAATGATGCAAACGATGGCACTTTTGAAAGGTAATTTCGAATTTTCATCGCATTGCACGACTAAAATCAAGAGCCTATGTTATTAAAAATCAATGGTGAAAATCCGGAAGGAAGAAAAATTGCACAGGTGGTAGAACACCTTGAAAAAGGTGGAATTATTATTTATCCAACCGATACAGTTTATGGCCTGGGCTGCGATATTTTCAATAAAAAGGCAGTCGAGAAAATCTGTCAGATCAGAGGGTTGAAGCCTGAAAAAGCTAGACTTTCTTTCATTTGTAACGATATCAGTCAGGTATCCGAATTTGCAGCACAAATCGACAACGAAGTATTTCGTGTGATGAAGCGCAACCTGCCAGGGCCTTTTACTTTTGTGTTGAAATCGAATAATGATGTCCCTAAAATGTTTAAAAACAGAAAACGTACGATCGGAGTACGGATTCCGGATAACAAAATCATTCATACCTTGGTTTCTGAACTGGGAAGACCAATTTTGACGACTTCCCTAAAATCAGACGATGAAATTTTGGAATACTTCACTGACCCGATCGACATTTACGAAGATTATAAAAAGACCGTCGATATTGTCATCGATGGTGGTGTTGGGGGGAATGTCCCTTCCACGGTTGTCGATTGTACGGAGGGCGAACCAGTAGTTATTCGTGAAGGTGCAGGACAATTGATACTTTAGTATAAAATACCCATTCGATACACAGGGGAGTTTTGATACTCCTCTGTAAATCAAGCTTTTGCCTTTTCTTTTTTTTAGCCTACCTACGATCAACCTTACTTTGTTCTTAAAATGACAAAAGAAAGCCTTGCCAAAGGAAAGTAGTAAGTTATCTTTGCGATGTTTTTTTCCCTCCGGGGTAAAGTACTTATGAAGTCAGGCGGACTTAACAACTAAAAAATCGCCTCTTAGACAAAAATCATTCGCATGAAGTTATTTAACACGATTTGCATCGCACTATGTGCGATTTTTGTGCTCTCTCTTTCTAGTCTTACCGCTCAAACAGGAACGCTTCGCGGAAATGTATTTGATAAAGAATCAGGTGAACCAATCATTTATGGTAATCTCCTTCTGAAAGGAACAACTCGAGGTACAACCACAAATATTGATGGATTCTTTACTATTCCGGATATTGAACCCGGAAATTATACTCTGATTGCTACTTACATTGGTTATGATTCGATTACAGTAGATATCGAAATCAAGGCCAATCAGATCAACTATCAGCGTATTGAACTGGGCTCTAATGCCGTGCAGTTGGGCGTGGTGGATGTTTCGAGTCGCAGAGAGCAAGCTCGATCTGAGGTGCAGGTTTCAAAAATTGCCGTAACACCAAAAGAAATTCGCTCGCTTCCGTCTACGGGTGGTGAAGCCGATATTGCCCAGTACCTGCCCGTTTTGCCGGGTATCGTCGTCACAGGTGACCAAGGTGGGCAGCTGTATATTCGAGGTGGTTCGCCTATACAGAACAAGATATTGTTAGATGGAATGACGATTTATAATCCGTTTCACTCCATCGGTTTTTTCTCAGTATTTGAAACAGAGACTATCCGAAGTGTAGATGTACTCACCGGTGGATTCAATGCCGAGCATGGTGGCCGAATTTCGGCGGTCGTTGATATCAAAACCAGAGAAGGAAATAAAAAGCGCCTTAGTGGTTTGGTTTCTGCAAGTCCTTTTCAGGCTAAAGCTCTATTAGAAGGCCCCATTAAGAAAGATGATGGTGATGGTAACAGTGTTTCTTTTTTGCTAACCGGTAAGCACAGTTATCTTGATCAGACTTCGAAAATACTATATGATTATGCTACTGATACGACTTTCTTTTCTTTTGCAGAGTCAGATACGACTTCATTGGATGATATTGGATTGCCTTATCAGTATACTGATTTGTATGGAAAACTGTCATTTGTAGGTAGTAATGGTAGTAAGTTGAACCTTTTTGGCTTTAACTTTCAGGATCGTTTTAACCTCGAAGGTATCGCTAATCTGGAATGGAATACTTTTGGTGCTGGTGCTAACTTTACCTTGATTCCACCGCGTTCAAATGTGGTGTTGAGTGGTACGGCTGCACTATCGAACTACGACATTATGCTGGTAGAAGCAGATGGTAATCCACGATCGAGTAGTATCAACAGCTTTTCGGCCCTTTTGAACTTTGCTTATTTCGGAAGTGATAGCGAAATCAATTATGGTTTTGAGTTTAATGGTTTTAATACTCAGTTTCAGTTCCGTAATCTGTTTGGGGTCACCTTTAGTCAGGAAGATTTTACAACAGAAATTGCGGGTTACTTCAAATGGCGTCAAAAGATTGGTAATCTGATAATTGAGCCAGGTATTCGACTGCAATATTTTGCCTCACAAACGGATATGGAGTTCGAACCAAGATTTGGTTTAAAGTATAACTTTTCGGACAACTTTCGTCTAAAGGCAGCCGGTGGGTTTTATTCTCAAAACCTGATCAGTACAGTTAATGAACGCGATATTGTCAACTTTTTTGTTGGTTTTCTGGCCGGACCAGAAAGTCAGCTTTTCAAGCCAGATGGTGTAACAGCAGCAGATCATAACTTGCAAAAGTCTTGGCATGCAGTTGGTGGGGTAGAGTATGATTATGGCAATATGCAGTTTAATGTAGAGCCTTATTTGAAGACATTCACCCAGATTATCAACATCAACCGTAATAAGCGTACTGCCCAGGATCCTAACTTTGTAACAGAGACAGGAGAAGCATACGGTATCGACTTTTCAGTCAAATATTCTGACAAAGACTTGTACCTATGGGGTACTTACTCTTTGGCTTATGTAAACCGCGACGATGGTCAGCAGGTGTATCCAACGATTTTTGATCGTCGCCACAATATCAACTTCCTTGGTACGTATAACTTCGGTAAAAAACGTAATTGGGAGTTTAGTGTGCGCTGGAATTTTGGTTCAGCTTTCCCTTTTACAACGACTCAGGGTTTTTATCAGAATGTTAATTTTGATGATCTGTTGTTGACAGACTTCTTGAGCGGTAATTATGACATTGGTACCATCCTTTCTGATGACCGCAACGACGGCCGTTTGTCGGCTTACCACCGATTAGATGCCTCTTTGAAAAATACAATCAATTTCACAGATCGTTTCTCTATGGAAACTATCTTGAGTATCACCAATATTTACAATCGCGAAAATGTTTTTTATGTGGATCGTTTGACAAATGATCGTGTAAACCAATTACCGATTTTGCCATCATTGGGTATTACGTTCCGCTTCTAAATCAGTAAAAGTTGAATAGAAAAGGGCCTTGGAAATCAACATCCAAAGCCCTTTTTCATTTCAGGTGTGTTCAGTTAATATTTTGGAAGTGCTTGACCTTCCATCCACGGCGCACCGGCTGCTTTTAGTTTGCTTTCCAGTGCTGGTAGGCGTTGTTCTGATATTTCTTCTAGCCTGTTTTTGATCGCAATAATTTCATCTTCGGCTATTGCCAAACTTTGCTCGTGCAATTCGGTCGGGCCATAACTGGTAGAGAGTCCTCTACGTGCCACTGACATTCGACTACCAACTGTTGGAGACTGCTTTTCGCCAACTTCATCTTTTGCTTTCATACCGTTCATTAGCTGATCGATTTCCCGCAAATCTTTCTGGATAGCAGCCAATTCTTTATACAATTCTGCTTGGTCTTCTTCCAGTCTGTTGAGGGCAGTCTTTAGTGTTTGGGCTTTTTTCATATTATGATCAAGCACCATGTTACAAGCTGAGCTAAGCGTACTCATTTTATTGTAACGATTGCGATAAGCAGCAATTTCTCGTGCAGATTTAGCTGGAAGTGCTCCTTTTCTCAGCTGCTCTACTTGGAAGTTTACGGCATCGGTCAGTTGTGTAATGACGCCATCCTTTTCTTTGTAAATAGCTACGCTATAAGTACCAGGACTAACCATGGCCCCTCTGCTTCGCCAACCACGATTATTGTTTTGTCCCATCCGCAACGGACGCTGTGAAGCATAGCGCAAATCCCAAGCTACCCGATGGATACCTTTTCCGGTCTTTGCCGGAATGCGCCGCACTACTTTCCCCGCTTGATCTTTGATGTTTAGCCACAATTTGGTGCCTTCCTCTTGTTGCTCTGCTTCGATAGCATCCCAACCTGGAAACGGTACATCCTTATCTTCTTTGATGAGCTCTTTTTCCGACTTCATTCTTTCCGATTTCATCGTCGGGTAGTCTTTCGACAAATGGTACGTAATCATCGCACCATAATCAGGGTTCGGTGCAGTGTAATAGCCTGCTCCCTGATCGCCGGTGATAGACTTCGGATCGTACAACCAGGCTTTGCGAGGTTTGAAAATACTGGCTTCCGCAGTTAGCGTCTCTTGTGATATTTGCCGTAAGGCAGAGTAATCATCCAGTACGTAAAACCCTCTTCCAAAAGAAGCACCCACCAGATCATTTTCACGCTTTTGAATGGCCAAATCTCGGAAAGAAATCGTTGGCAATCCACCTTTCATTTCGATCCACTCGGCACCACCCGATAAGCTGACATAAATACCAAATTCAGTTGCAGCAAACATCAGCTCAGGCTTGACGTGATCCTGTACTACGCGCCAAATGAGCGTCTTTTCTGGAAATCCTTCTGTAATTTTTGTCCATGTTTTACCGCGATCCGTACTTTTTACTAGATATGGCTTGAAGTCGCCGTATTTGTGATTGTCCAGTGCTACATAAACGGTATTTGCATCATGCAAATCTGCTTTGATATCATTGACGAATGCCATTTCAGGGACACCTGGCAAGCTGCCTACTGCAATTTTACGCCAATTTGTACCACCATCTTCTGACACCTGTATCAAGCCATCATCCGTACCTGCATAAATCAAACCCTCTTGTTGAGGTGACTCCGAAAGGGAAGTAATGGTGCTATAATTTGACATAGCATAAATATCCCATGGGGCATCCCAGCTCCACTTTTTGCCCATAATCGGTAGCTCAATCCGTTCCAAGTTTTTTGTTAAATCACCGGAAATGGGTGTCCAGCTATCCCCACGATTATCAGAGCGCCATACGCGTTGCGATGCAAAATAGAGTCGTTTTGGATCGTGTGGACTTACCACAATAGGAGCATCCCAGTTGTAGCGTTCATAATCTTCTCCTTTAAGGGGCTGTGGCTGAATGAACAATTGCTCGCCCGTAATGCGATCGATGCGGTGTAAGCCGCCCTGTTGTGTTTCAGCATAAGTGATATTCGGATTACCGGGTTCTGTGGCCGATTGATGTCCGTCAGCACCCAGCGTTTTAAACCAATCTGCATTACTAATGCCATGCTGATTATCGGTTCTGCTCGGCCCGCCATGCGAGCCATTATCTTGGGTTCCACCAAAAATATTGTAAAACGGCTCAGTATCATCTACGGCTACTTTGTAGTATTGCGTTAGCGGCAGATTATCGACAAAGCGCCAGTTTTGAGCCAGATCAAAACTTTCATAAACGCCAGCATCTGTACCAACCAAGAGGTAGTCGGGATCATCGGCACGAAATGCCATAGCATGGTTGTCGGAATGTTTTCTGCTTTCATTGAGTCTTCTAAATTGCTTACCTCCATCATCAGAAACCTGAATCCGTACATCCATTAGGTACAAGCGATCAAATACATGCGGACAGGCGTAGAGTTCCTGATAGTAATGAGGGCCAGTCGCGCCAGAAACCGTATTGCTACGCTTTTCCCAGGATGCACCCTGATCCGTAGAGCGATAAACAGCTCCTTTTCGTCGGTTGAGTTCGATTGCTGCATAAATAACATCGGGTTGCTGAGGCGAAATGGCTAAGCCAATTTTTCCTTTATTGCCTTTCGGCAAACCTGACTTGAGCTCTTGCCACGTTTTACCGCCATCTGTACTCTTGTGAACGCCGCTTTTGGGGCCACCACCCATCAGTGCTGCTACGGTGCGGTGACGCTGCCAGGTAGCTGCATAGAGTACATCTGGATTGCGTGGATCAATGACGACATCTGTTACGCCAGTCCACTCGTCGTCGCCGAGTGTCTTTTCCCAGTTTTGGCCACCATCGGTGGACATGTAAAGCCCTCGCTCACCGCCTTTGCTCCAAAGTGGGCCTTGAACCGCCACCCAAACGGTATTGGCGTTTTCGGGATGGACGATGATTTTGGAAATGTGTTCACTATTGGGCAAACCAACATTTTTCCAGCTTTCGCCTCCATCTGTACTTTTGTAAATACCATCGCCAAAACCAACGTGACGACCACCGACATTTTCACCAGTACCTACCCAGACCGTGCTTGGGTTATTTGGATCAATGGTGACGCAGCCAATAGAATAGACGGGTTGTTTTTCAAAAATAGCATCCCAAGTGACACCAGCATTTTTAGTACGCCATACACCACCTGATCCGGCTGCTACATACCAGACATTATCGTCTTTAGGATGAATGGCAATATCTGCAATTCGGCCAGAAGCAAAAGCCGGGCCAATACTGCGAAACTTCATGCCACTCAAGGTTTTGGCCGATATTTCATTGTCTTTTTCGTCTTGAGCGATGAGGCCAATGCTCCAGATACAACAGAGTAATAACAAGAGTTTTTTTAGATTCATACTATTGAGTTTTGAGTGATCGATATGAAAAATTTGGTTAGTTGTATTTTCAAAGTCGGATGGTAAAAACGGTTCCTTTACCGGGCTCGGAGTTGACATGTAAATTACCTTTATGTAGCTGTACGATTTGCCGACTCAGGCTAAGCCCGATACCGCTTCCTTCGTCTTTGGTGGTAAAAAAAGGAATAAAAATTTTATCCAGCAGTTTTGCCGGGATACCCGGACCATTATCTGAAATCTGGATTTCGGTAGTACCTTCTCGACTATGCAGTATATGAATACGAATAATTGCCTCTGCCTGATGATCGAGTGCCTCCATCGCATTTTTAATCAAATTGATCAGTACTTGTTCCATCAAATCCGGATCAAGATTGGCGGTTAAGTGCTGATCGCGATAAAGTTTTTCGAGTTGAATTGATTTTTTTTCCAGTTCAGGGCCGAGTAGTGTAAGTACATTTTCAATTAGTCTGATCAGATTAGTGCTTTCGAGTCGAGGTGGCGGAATTTTGGTGAGTTGGCGATAAGCCTGCGTAAAATGAAGTAAACCTGAACTTCTTCTATGAATAGCTTCGATAGCTTTTTTGATATCTTCCTGCGTTTCTTCACTTGGGTTGTCTTCTTCACGGAGCATATCTTTTGCAGTAGAAGAAAGGCTAACGACAGGCGTGATCGAATTCATAATTTCGTGTGTAAGAATTCGGATAAGTTTTTGCCAACTATTGACTTCCTGCTCTTCCAACTCCGCATGAATATTTTGTAAAGCAAAGAGATGAAGCGAATCCGTTTTCATTCGAAGAATGGTTTTTCGAATAGCCAGCTGAACGATTTGGTTATTAATAACTAATCGAACCAATTTGCGTTCACCCGGAACAATACCTTCCAATGCGTCAAAGAGCGTTTGGTTAAATGACCGAATGTTTTCAAAGTTGGGGAAGTAAGATTTATGTAGTATTTGTTGTAATCCTTTGTTTATCAATACTGTTTGGCCTTCTGCGTTAAAACAAATGAGGCCCGTGTCAACATTTTCGACTATAGCTTGCAGGTATTGAAACTGTGCTTCTTTTTCTGAACGAATATTCCGAAATTTGTCGATGACTTGATTAAACGAACGATGTAGCGCCCGCTCGGAAGCACTCAGTTGGGTAGATTCGGAAAAGTGAGCTTCATAATCATCGTATCGAATATCGGCCAAAAATTTGCTGACACGCTTATTGGTTTTATCAATCAATAAAAACAACTGCCAAATCACCATCAACATAGCCGGTATTAAAATTAGCAGATAATTCTGAGTGAAATTTGAAGTTGTTGCCAGGCCGCTGAGCAGGGCCAGTAAGATCAGGCAGCCCAATAAAAAAGAGGCTCGGATTTTATAGTTTTTTAGCATAGGTTTGGTGTATTATTGAATACCAAATTTGTCGAGCCGACGATAAAGTGCTGCTCTTGTAATGCCTAGTTCTTCTGCTGCCTTGGTGATATTGCCTTTGTGCAACTGCATGGCTTTCAATATCATACGGCGTTCCATTTTTTCAAGGTTGAGATTGTCCTGTTCGGTGTCGGTCTGACTGGTTATTTCGCCGCTAAGGCGGAAATCATCGGGCTGCAATTCTGCTTCATCCGCAAGAATAACAGCTCTTTCGATCGTATGTTGTAATTCTCGAACATTACCAGGCCAGTGGTATTTTTCCAGTTTTTCGATCGCTGTGGGGTGGATCGTCAGCTGACTACGTTTGTACTTTTCGCGAAATTGCTGTAAGAAATGCTGACTAAGCAGCGCAATATCGCCTGTTCTTTCCCGCAAAGGAGGGACTTTAATTTCTATGGTATTGATACGATAAAGCAAGTCTTGCCGAAATGTTTTGTTTTGGACCATTTCAGGCAGTGGTTCATTGGTAGCACAAATCAGCCTGAAGTTGACAGGTACCGCTTGATTGCTACCGACGGGTACGATAACCATATTTTGAAGAGCAGATAAAAATTTACTCTGTGAAGCCGTTGAAAGATTGCCAATTTCGTCGAGAAAAAGGGTGCCATTTTGAGCTGCTTCGAAGCGTCCGATTCGATCCGTTTTAGCATCTGTGAATGCACCTTTTTTATGTCCAAACAATTCGCTTTCGATCAAGGATTCTGGTATAGAACCCACATCAACTTTAATAAAAACTTCCTTGCTGCGCATAGATGCATCATGAATAGCGCGGGCTACCATTTCTTTTCCGGTTCCATTTTCTCCCAGGATGAGGACGTTTGCGTCGGTTTTGGCCACTTTTCGAATGGTACGAAAGGTCGTTTGAATGGCTTCAGACTCCCCGAGCATAGTACCTGTAACAGCTTTGAGTTGATTGCTGAGGGTTTCGCGAGTTTGTTCGAGTTGGCGAATTTCTTTTTGAGAAGTGATGAGTTGTATTGTTGATCGGATGGTAGCGATAAGTTTTTCGTTATGCCAAGGCTTTTCGATAAAATCGGAAGCTCCTTCTTTGAGTGCTTCTACAGCGATTTCGACATCTCCGTGGGCCGTGATAATAATGACGGGGGTTTCAGGGGAGAGTTCTTTTATTTTTTTGAGCCAATGGAGGCCTTCTTCGCCAGTGGTTGCACCTGATTTGAAGTTGAGGTCGAGGAGGATGAGGTCCGGTTGGTGTTGTCGGATTAGTCTAGGTATATGGAAAGGGTTGGAATTGGTATAGACATGCCCAAGGTGTTTTTTGAGTAATATTTTGAGGGTGAAGAGGATGTCTTCCTCGTCATCGATGATAAGTATGGTCGTGTTGGTTAATTTTTCCATTCTGATCGGGATTTTGGTTTTAGCTCGCACGCTCGCTTAGCCTTACTTTGGTGACTGGGGTTTGGTTCGCAGGCTCACTTTGT
>JALEHC010000592.1 GCA_022763215.1 Saprospiraceae bacterium | reverse complement strand
TGTGAAGCACATAAGTGTTACATGAATTGAAATCCTTGAAAATGGAAAGTGAAATAAGATTGATCGGTTAATTAACCGTTGATGTCGATAAAACTAAGGAAGGCAACTGGAAAATCCAAATATTATTTTAACAAATTTGGAAAATCGTATTTGAAACGAAAAAATTGATGTTTTTTAGATTGTTTTTCAAAAGAAAGTGAAAAAGTTCTCTTTCTCGATGACATATCCTCTTTTTCGGTCCATTTATTATTGAAAGTGACAGGTATATCTATGCAAAATGACTGCAACCACGCGAAACGAGCGCGATCGGCGGCTTAGCCATCGCCTCCTATTTGGTCAGTTAAAATTTGCAGCATGTACCAAACTATCAGCGTTCCGCGTCCGGAGGTTGTTGTCAAAGCAATCATGGAAAACAATGAGGTGATTATTTCCCGGTATTATTATTACCTCAAAAACAAAACACATTGTGGTCGACTCCGAAAACAGTACGACAGCAGTTTGTTTAGTCAATCATTTGATGAAGTATTTAATGAGGCTTTTCTAAAGCTTCTGGAAAAAATCAAAAGCCCGGGATTTGTAAACCATAATCTCGATGGCTTTGCTTATCGAATCATCCATGGTAAAACCAGAGATGAATTGAAAAAGCAGATTCGCAAAAGACACATCGAGGCTTTTGATGTTCAAATACATGATCAACAGGATACCTCCCCTACCTATACCAATGCAAAACAATGGGTGGAGGACTCCACCGTAGCTGGTTTACAGAAGTGGTATCAGACTTTGGATCAGATCGAACGACAGATCATTGAACTGCGTTTTCAGGATTTTGAACATCAGGAAATTGCACAAAAACTGGAGCTGTCTCCTGGTACTGTTCGCAATAAGTACTCTACACTTATTCGTCGAGCACAAAAGATGATAGCTTTCAAGTCGTAATGTCAAAAGGAATATGGGATTTTGCTAATCAAACGGTATTAGCAGAATCCCTTTTCAAGGAAATTTATGGATTGAAATTTTCGAAATTATTGAGAAAATCAGCCTGGTCATACAACTCAATATGATACAAGCTGGCTCGTTTTTCAATTCTTGATCTCGTTTTTGGTTTTAAGATACTACTGGTGAATAAATAGGCTTTCACTCTCAATCCCATCTCCTGTCGTAAAGCTTGTAATTTATTCAGAATATCATCTACTAGCCGAGTATTGATTCGAGTCTTACACTCAATGATATGTAAAGTATTCTCTTTGACAAAAACCACATCAAATTCATTTTCTACCATTTTACCTTTACTATTCTGCCGCTGAATTTTTAGCCCCTTCTGAATATGCGAACTACTTAAGTTTAGTTTTTGCGCCAAGCAACTGAAAACATATTCTTCAAGCCATCCGCCAATGAGGTATTCTACATCTTTCTGATACAACACTTCTTCATGACTAGCAAATGGATAGCTCAGCGTGTCAAGCGCTTGTTTTAGATTTGGCGAAAGCCGATAATCCCCACTCTTCTTATCCTTACTCCCGTTGTAAGATTTGCGCAAGCTATAAATGGTGCCCGTCCAAGCGGAATCATTAGAATGTTGCAGGTAATATTCTGTAAACTGAGTGGTGAATGAAGTTGACTGAAAAAGATGGCCATCATCTTTGAAATTAACGGCTTCTATCCCATAACACGCCAAGTATTCCTTGATAGTGATTTGATAACTCAAGCTCACTTCTTCTTGCTGCTCAGCCGGAAATATCCGAAGGAAAGCATTTTTGCCAATAGGCTTGTAAAACATTTGCGTTTTCCCGATAAAATGGGGTTGATTAAAAAACTGATACAAACCTACGGCCATCATCTTGGTGCCTCCGGTTAGATTCACAAAAAAGTGATCATTTCCAGCGTCTAATTGTAATTTTTCTTTTAGTGTACTGATTAAGCGGGAGGGGTATTCTGGTGGAACTAAAATCGATTTGTATTGCTCTTCTGAAAGTTTGGTTGCATTCAGAATATGATTTAATCGATTTTTTCGCTCCATTTCTATAGTGGTGATGAAAATGTAATAATCAATATGCGCAAATGCTTCATCACGCATTAGAAAAACAATAGGTACGGTTTGATCGCCTAATAAGCTAATTAAGATATGGGCCATTTGCTAAAGGTAAAAAAAATAAAAAACCTGCCCCCTAATAGCACAAAAGGAGAGCAGGCACAAAAGACTTATTTAAGTCAAACCGGTCTGACTACATATCATTTGGCACGCACTGCCCTTTGACCCAATTGCCGGTTTCGGGCTTGCCGAGATGTACGCTCGCGAATAGGGCGAACAACGCCATAGCCTCGACTTACCGCATTGCCTAAGCCGATATATTCCGGTAGAAAGGCACAACTGGCAAACGAAAGGTCAAAACACAGAAAACGTGTTTTATTGATGGTAGCAATTTTACTTTTTTGAATCTCCATTTGGGTAATGGAATCTGCAATTGGTTGATGACCAACTGATTTGTACAGCGTCTCGATATGGCCTTGCAGTGCTTCTCTAATCAATGCATCTTTTCCTTCTGGTGATGTCATTTTCTGGAAGTCTTCATATCTTCTTTCATTGAATATCTGGTAGTTGAATATCCGATAGTCATTTGGTTTGGAGGTCTTTCTTAATGCAAATTGATTTTTTGAAATATATCGGATACTTATTGCTTGATCTTCTTTTTGAAGTCTGAAGGAGGGTCCTGCTTTCGCAGAAAACAGCTCCGCTATATTCATCGCCTGATCGCCCAGTATCACTAACATGGGCTGCAAATGATCGTGGTAAAACGTGGTTTTTAATTGAAGATAGGGATATTCGTATTGGTGATTGATAAACGGTAGGGTCCCGTGTTTGAGCAGAAATTCATGCAATGCTCTTCTCCAGATGGGCAGGTCTGCAAATTTGATCGGATGATCAAAAATGACCTTTACAAGGGTTAATGGCTTACTCATTTTTGTTGTGCTTTGGTTTGACTTACGATTACAAACATAAAGGCATAAACCTCCACCAGCAACACACAAAAAACATTGCTAATTTTGTTAATTTTAGGCTACAGCCAAAATACGTCGCCGTGAAAAACAAGCAAATCAGTAGAATTCAACTTGATCATTATAAATTAACTGGTGTTAAAAAACCAGTTTTGTTTCATTTATTGACTAGTATTCCGGTAAAAGAAATTAAAAAATGGGAAGATTTTTTGGTCTCCCCTTTCTTTAATGTCAAAGAATGGCAGATTGAACTATGGCAAATCCTAAAACCATTTTATCCTCATTTTGACAAAATTGAGAAAAAAGAAATCTGGAATCAATCTTCCTATTTCAGGAACAAACCTTTTCAGGCGCAACGCTTACATGAATACTTTGCAGAAATGAGCATTCAGGTTCGGCATTTTCTAAAACAGCTTACCATTAGCAGTCAAGCAGACCTGGAGCGAAAAATAGAATATGCCACTGCTCAGCAGTTTGATTATCCGGCATGGTATGCCAATACGGCCTTCAAAGAAGCACCTCTTTATTCTAAAAAATGGTTTTTGGAAGTATCCGATTGTGCCAATATTGTACAGGTTTATCACCAAATATTGCCCGATGCTCGTATTAATGGGTACTTCGAATATTCCAATTTTGCTACGATGTATGAGGATGCGCTGGACAATTACTTTATGATCAATAAGCTGAAATCTGCTTTACCTGATATCAGTAGAGCTATCCGAGCTGGAAAAGAAGCTGAAATCCCCTGGTTGAAGGAAATAAGGGCTCATCTAGATGCCATGACTAAAAATCATCATCCACTTTTACGCATTTATTATGAGTTGGTTACGCTTTACTTTGAATGGGACACTGAGCGATTTCGAAGGACTATTGATTTGTATATATTCATCTCCCAGCAACTCAGTAAAACCGAGCAGTTTTACATCATTATGCAGTTTACCAACCTGATTGCCAAACAACCATCTGTCCAATTGCATGAATTTCAGTTCTTGTTGTTTAAGAATGGCGTCAAAAATGGCATTTATCAGCATACTAGCCGGCTACGTCCACGTACCTTTCTTAATATCTGCAATTCTGGTGCTATTGCAAAACAAAAAGAATGGACCGAAAAATTTATTCAAGATCACGTCCGCTTTTTAGCACCTGATTCCAGAGAGGCTTACCAAATTCTGGGTTTAGCTCGTATCGCATTTCATCAGCAACAATACGACAAGGCCATCAGTCTACTTAGAACAGCTCAACCGAAGGATAAACTTATTGCCCTCAATGTGCGCTCAATGACCGTGCGATGCTTGTTATACAGCTATCTAAATGGATATATTCCACATAGCGTGCTGACTGCTGAAATCACAGCTTTCACTCGTTATATTGAACGAAAAAAGACCCTCGGCAAGTCTCGAAAAAGGACCTACCTAAATATGTTGCAAGCGGTTCAACAAATAGCCGAGCTTAGGCACAATGATTGGACTAAGCCAGAAGAAAAAAACCGACTTTATGCTCAAATAAAAAATAAAAACCCGCTCATTGGCAAGGAATGGGTTTTACAAACCCTTGAAATGAAATGAATTACCCTGTACAGGGTAATTCTCATAGATGCCTTAACCATCTGTCACGTCCTCATCTCCGACAATATCATCTCCGTCTGTTCCATTTGCCCCATTTCCACCTTTGAGTTTTTTGAGTTCTTCCGGTGATAAGGTAGCTTCTTTTAGTGCGTTCCAATCAACGCTTTTTTGCTTTCTCATAGCAATTACCAATTAGGGTAAGTCTGTGCATCTACACACAGAAATACCAAGGGTTAACCAATGGCCAACCTTCATTTTTTGCATGACGACACAAGGGGCTTTTGCAGCACAACCTCTTGATAATCAGCATCAAACTTAGTCAGCATTTTCACCCTTAAATGGGAAGCTAGCTATGGAAATGTCATTGGCTTAAGTCTACTTTCTTAAAAACATCATTGGCAATCAGGTCTGCCCAGAACCTAGAAAGCCCTCTGAAGTCAACTTCAGAGGGCTTCTGGAATCATCATTGGTGAAATACGCT
>JALEHC010000591.1 GCA_022763215.1 Saprospiraceae bacterium | reverse complement strand
ACGTGTCGTTTTTGCCGCAAGGCATAGTGCACGATAAAGTAGAAAATGTGCAAAACGGCGAGGCTTCGAACCGTAAAAACCCAAGCCAATTTCGAAGCAGCAATCGGATTAAGCACCTGCAAAAAATTGTATCCAACCCAAATGATAATCCAGAAACTAATCGCATTGCGCGGAAAAACCCAATCCCGCTGTTTTGAATTGGCTACCATCATACTGATCGCCAATAAGAAAAAAAGCGCATCAACCCCTGTGCCAACCGGAGCTGACGTATATTTCATAATCAAACCAAAGAAATATGCCAACAACAAAGTCATGAGTATCCCAAATCGCAAATTGATACTCGACAAAATCACAAAAGGAATAGCGATGGTAAGCCCAAGTAAAGCAGCACTGAGCTTGAAACCCAGCATGGCCATTAAAACACTGACGACCAGTGCCGTCCCAAGCAGAATACTAGCTCCGAGCCAGTTATTAAACTTTTGTTGAAGCAGATGTATCCGCAAAAACTTTAACAAGCCATAAAATAACTGGCGGAGCCATTCCCAGCTTTCAGCGATGCGGACTTGCCAATTGGATTGTATTTGTTGTATCCATTCTGGCATCTAGAAAAACAAAATTTTTAGGAATACGCCCAGCATGGCTACGCCAAATACGAGTAATGCTGCTAATTCCAACAATTTTTCATTGGTTGTTAAATCACTTGTCTTTTTCATTGATCTAGTTTTTTCCACGCATCTTCTTAGCCATTTTGGTAATGAAAGGCGGTACTAAATCGACCACTACTTCTTTGAATTTTTGTTTGCGATTGAATGAACGCATAGCTTTGTCATCACCATTTCGAGCTACAAATAAAGTATTATGCTCTTCTAAGCCACCGATTAATTCTTCTTCTGGACGACCATTTGAATAGTAGTACAAGGCCAATGATTTACGGCTGCGGTCTGGCGGACAAGTCAGGGGGTTAGGCAAACCGTGGTAAGAAGTACTGGTTGTACTAAACATCGCCAAGGTATTGAAGTTAGGAGCTACCTTTTTGACACATTGGGTCATTTCTTTATTCCAGAGTTCAAAATGACCGCCGTATTCATCTTTCCAGTCTTTGTTGAGATAAACTAGAATATTGAGGCGACGATCGAGTTTATTGACGTAATGCTTATTAAAATCCGCGTGTATTTTCAGGAATCCGCCAGGTTTGGTTTCGTGCAGACCACCGCCTTCAAAGTAAGGATCTGGTAGTAATTGCTCTTCGATACCCGTCAACTCTTGCAAAAACTGAAGGAATGGTTCCGAATTAAGGAAGTGTACAAATTCCTTGGTTTTCGGGCCAAAGCGTGCTTCTCCTTTTGAGGCAAGTTTGATTTCGTTAGGTGTATTGAAATTAAAATCACCTTTTTTGCTCAAATCCGGAAATTCTTCCAATATGGCATCCAGTACATCCGGATTGAAGAAATTTTCGAAATAAATACTCGGAAAAGGATCAGCAAGCGCATAGGCTTTTTTGTAATCTGCAGCTACCTGCTGTAAGTTCTGAAAGGGCGTGTTTAAAAAGTTCATACGATTCGTTTGATTATGATGAGGGTTGTTGTTCTGTTTTAATATTTTTCAATTTTGGAGTTACGATATCCCAAAACTGAGCTACACGAGCGGTCCATGTATTGGTTTGAGCCAAAGCGATACGCTCGGCTACCTGTTGTGGTTGATTCGCGGCTATCGCCTGATCAATTAATTGGATAAAATGATCGTGATCATTAGCTAACAAAATTTGAGACTCAAAAGAGCGAATATCATCTGAAAAGCTACTCGAAATAACCGAGCGGCCTGCCGCGAGGTATTCATTAATCTTGAGTGGATATACGCTTGCTGTTTGCTTATTTACCCGAAAGGGGATTAGTGCACAATCCATATATCGCAAATATTGAGGAAGCTCCTTGATATTTTTACCTCCTGTCAGGATCACGTTTGGCAATTGATCCAAGCCATGGTGTTTATAATCATCGCTATTGAGCGGTCCGATCAGGAGAAGCGTTTTGTCGGTATGTGATAGTGCAATTTTGCGCAATAAAGCATAATCGACCCGATATTCATTTAGGTTGCCCATGAATCCGATAATCGGTGTTTGTACATTCTGGATTTCAGCGGGTCGAGGAAGATTTTCCTGGGTAGTTCGCATAAAAATGTCAATATCTGCTGCATTGTGCAGAATGTAGGTTTCGGGATTGAGGTGCGATTTGAGTTTGTACAAATTTGTTGAGGTTACGAAAGCCACATCAGCGTTTGCTATCGCTTGCTCTTCCAGTCGATTCCCATGTCGGGCGGTATATTCCTCTTCCATCATATCATCGATACACTGGTAAATGGACAATTGTGCACCCATTGACTTGGGAAGTACGCCTGCATAAAATGGATTAAAGCAATTGATGTAGATAAAATTCTTTAAAGAATAATCATCAATTATTTGTTGTATTGCCTTTAGAATCAATTGGTTGTTGCGCTGATAAAGACTTGTGTACCATTTGCCGAAAGGCAAAAAATTGATAGGTATAGTATTGGGAGGCTGTACAGCGATAATATTATCTGGCAAATGAGGAGTCGTATCATACTGCAACTTTCCTCGCCACAGATTTTTCTTCCGATTTTGAACTGCGGGCTCCTGATACCGGCTTAAAAAGTCTTTGTACGTCAGCGGATGATTGATGTAGAACACCCGATTGTGCTTCGCAAACTCCTTAGCAAAGGAAAGCGAAACCGAAGAATAGGGATGGTCCCAAGGAAACAAACTAAAGTACACGATATCAATGTCCGGGTTCATAGATTATTCAGTTAACAATTTTGGGTTTAAACGATGTTGAATTTTGGTAAGCATCTCTTGGTAAAAACCAAAGGCAAAATACACGCAACGATAGACTTTCACACCAAAAAAACGATAGAGCAAAATCTGCATCATCACGAAGGTGATCGCATAAGTTGTCAATGTGCCGTATACCGCACCAATCATATCAAAAGCCGAGATGAACATATAATTCAAAATGATATTGAGCACAGCTCCGCCCATAGTAAAATAGAAATTAAGCTTGGGTCGGCCAGTAGAATCAAGTATGGTACCAAATTGTACGGCAAAGGGCACAAATAAGCCATAAATCATTGTCCACTGCAAAATCGGAGCGGCATCCAGGTATTTATCGCCTCCGACAATCCAAACAATCCAGTCGGCCAATAAAATCACGCCCAATGCACACGGAATGATGAATGCCAAAATAGCTCCGACTGATTTTTCGTACAAGCGAGCTACGTCTTTCTTGTCTTCTTTTGCACTTCTTCTGGCACTTTGCGGAAATACCACCGCCGCCATCGAAAAAGTAGGCACTTCGGCCAAATTGGTGATGCGTATTGCTAATTCATACACGGCCACTGCTACGGTTGAGCTAATGGACAAATACCCCAGCATCATCTTGTCAATACTTTTGTAAAGCATAGTGCTCAAATTGGTGCCAAACACAAACTTGCCGTAGTGAAACAGCTCTCCTACCCATTGTCGACTAAGCTTCTGGCTAAATCGCAAATAAGGCCGAGCAAAAGCTAGTGAAGCCAAGGCTCCTGCCCCAGCAGCGACTACTTGACATATAGCGAGCGAAATTAGACTGAGGTCAAAGTCTGTTAGAAATGCCCAGCATATAAAACCAAAAAAGATGCCTTTATTAAGAAAATTACCGAAGAAAATACCCTTAAACTGCAAGTTTGCTTGCTGAATGAAATTGGCTTGATGCAACGGAATCAACATCAGTGTGGTGGCCATATACCAGTAAAATAATACCTGAATATTTTCGGATTGCCACAATTGAGCCAAAGGTGCCGCTAAAAGTCCGATCAATAATATACTAAGCCCAGAAAACACAAGGTGCAGTGCTACCGAAGCGGTCATAATTTGCCGATAGTCTGTGTCCTTTTCGGCTGTCGCCAAATACCTAACTAGTGCATTTTGCAACAAACCTGTACGAGCTACTTCAATAATAGCCGCAGTGGTTACAAATAAAACCCAGGTACCAAAATCTGCTTTACTGAGCATGCGAAGTAGTAAAAACAAACTCCCAAAGCCAAACAGCATCATGGCCATTCGCTCAGAAAAAGACAGAAATCCAGCCCGCCACCAATATGATTTTGTGT
>JALEHC010000590.1 GCA_022763215.1 Saprospiraceae bacterium | reverse complement strand
CGATTCTGCCTTTTTTTTCAGTGCTTCGTTCATTTGGCGAAAGCCCTGTTCCGTAGCTTCACCAATCATTGACCACAGTAAGCCAACTAATATCCCGGAAAAATTTTCTCCATGGATCAACTTGGTTTGTCCGGGTTGTACTTCTTCTAGTTTGAAATAATGTTCCCCATCAAATAATCCGCTCATCAGTAGTTTGCCTTTCCACCTAAATTCTTTTGCTTCTTCTACTTTCAACACTTTTGGTTTAAAAACCTGAGGTTTCTGCCCTTCCAAGTGCATGGTGTTATGCAAGTAAGCACCAACTTTTGCCTCGCCCTTAGTGTGAAAAAATGGATTCCACTCTGGGTGTTTTTCAAAGTCCATCAATATTTGCCAAACTGTTTGTGGCTCAGCCTTAATCAATATGTTTGTTTCCAGATTTTTCATTTCTTTGTTTTTTGTTGCTTCAAAGATGCAGAGCTTATATCAATATGCTTTTAACATCAGCTGCCGAACCCTTGACATTTCATGCCAGAGAAATTAATTTGGCATTTCAAATCCTTTTTATGCAGTTTAGAGCGCGATTTATTGACAATATCATCCAGTTTGCGACCCAGCAAGGTGTCGACCCAGCCTATTTGGTTTCCCTTACGGGAAAAACACGAGCAGACTTACAGCAAGAAGATCTTTATTTTGATGCGCCAACCTATAATCAGATTATAGAAGAAGCGGTTCGTTTAAGCGGTGATCGAAACTTTGGCCTTCATCTTGGCGAGTTTTTGAGTCTTTCAGCGGCAGGCTTGATCGTTCAGATCGTGCAAAGTAGCCAAACCGTGGCCGAAGCGATACAGCACCTCGTTCAGTTTGCTAATTTAGGCTGCCAAGCCCTGCCATTTAAGCAAGAGCAAGAAGGGCCACACTTTCAGGTAAGTATGACCCCAGCGCCAGTTTGGCAAAACCAATCGCCGGAAGCAGTGCAGCAAACAATTGATGGAGTTGTCATATTTACTCTTCGCCAACTTGATGCCCTCACTCAACATAAACATCAGCCACTGCTGGTCGAATTCGGTTATCCCGCCCCTTCTGATACGCGGGAGTACGAGCGCATTCTAAAATCGCCCTTTCGTTTTGGAGCTTCCAAAACCAGCATTCACATACATCCTTCTAATCTGAAAACCAAAGTGGTCGGCCGCGACTATCGCTTGTTGCAAGTACTCGTCGAGCTTGCGCAAAAAAGATTAGCAGAAATGCAGGCCCAAGAAGGGTTTGAGCAGCAAGTAAAGCAAACCATTATCAACCTAATGAACCCTAATTTTCCATTGATTGAAGAAGTTGCCGCCAATCTGAATATGAGTTTACGAAGCTTTCAGCGAAAGCTGAAAAAGGAAGGCTATACCTACAAGCAACTTACAGAAACCGTCCGAAAAGAATTTGCCAGTGAATACCTAAATAATGAGGAACTATCCATCAAAGAAATCGCTTATTTATTAAACTATGCCGAAACCAGCTCGTTTTCCCGTTCTTTCAAACGCTGGTTTGGCGTAAGCCCGGAAAGATACCGATTACAACTATCATAAAATGAGCAATACAAACCAAATCGAAGAAAGAAAAATCAGACAAGCCCGCTATTTGTGGGATGATTACTGTGACAGCAATCGGCAATTCCATCGTTTTGCTTGGGTCTATGTATTATTAGGCGGCCTTTTTTTGGGTAGTGGGCTTATTTTTGACAATAAAAATATCGATCATGGTACGCTCACGATAGTGGAAGGTTTATTGTTATTGATTATTTGGAATCAGGTCAACTGGAATACCAAACAGAAACTTTGGCTGGCAATTGCAAGCATTTTTCTAATCACCTTATTAGAACAATTTTTCATGGGTGAACCAAGGCCATTGCTCGGCCTCAAGTCATTGCAAAGACCGGGTAAAATTTCCGGAGTCATCGCCTTATTCAATGCCATAACGCCTTTTGTTTATCTGGGGATTAAGCTATTTGCCATCTATCCCTTGGGTATGTCTTTGCGGTACTTTCAAAAATTGGAAGCCATTCCCGGTCCTCTTCGAGAAAGAACTGGAATTAAGATCATGTAATCATCAGAATTTGTTTTTCCACATCATACTCTCAACCGGCTTTTTGGTTCTTTGATTGTATTTGGCATTTTGCTTTTTGTTGTAATAGTTCTCGATTTCTCCTTCCACCAAGAAGTAGATGAGCTGGCCAATAGGCATACCTGCGTATACGCGAACCGGATGCGTGCAGGAAATTTCGAGTGTCCAGGTGTTACAAAAACCTACGTCTCCTTTTCCAGCAGTGGCATGGATATCGATTCCAAGACGACCAACACTAGACTTCCCTTCGAGGAAAGGCACGGCATTATGGGTTTCGGTATATTCTTCGGTTACCCCAAGGTAGAGGGTGTTTGGGTGAAGAACAAAGCCCGTTTCCGGAATGTCAATATATTCGATAGGATTGTGTTTTCGGGCATCCAGAATGTGGTCTTTATAGATGGCCAGGTATTTGCCAAGATGTACATCGTAAGAATTGGTTCCCAGGCAAGAACGTTCGAAAGGTTCGATGACAATCTCTCCGGATTCTATGCTTTCCAGAATTTTTTTATCGCTCAGTATCATGGTCTCATTTATTTGAGCGGGCAGAACGCCCGCGAGGTCTGCAAAGATATGGATAATGGCAGGAAAAACGAATAAATTTTCATCTGCTAAACATACT
>JALEHC010000100.1 GCA_022763215.1 Saprospiraceae bacterium | reverse complement strand
GTTTAAGTCCCATTTTTGCTTCTTCATCCTGCATGGAATTGTAGGCTAGTCCACCGACTAACCATACCATCCATCCGGGAATACTGGCGTTAGTAACACCAGCTTTTCGCTTGTGTGCATTGTAAAACTGCTTGGCTGTTTTAGGCGAACTACATGAAGCTAATGCCAGTGACAGCAAGACTAAGAATATGCTGAATTGTTTCATGGCAATTCTGTTTTGGGAACTGCTACCCGTGCGTTTCCGCAAAAAGGCGAGCAGTATTCGGGTGATGTAAAAGTGATTAGTTCTCCATTGTATTGGCCAACTTGGAAATCTTCTTGATATCGATATTTCCAACAAAGCTGAGCAATACAAATTCGTCTCCGCCTCCGCCAGTCAACAATAGCAACTCTTTGATGATATCTCCGCCATCATCTTTTACCAAAAATTCAACATTATTTCCTTCTCTGGTTCTGACGGTCATCAGTACTTCGTATTCTTTGGTATTGATTTTGCTTTTAGCTTCTTTATAAAGTGCTTCGGCATCTTCTTCGGCGGTCAGAATTCTCAGGCCTTCGAGGTCTTTTACTAGATCCATAATCGCTTCGGCTTCGTCATCTTCCAGTTCCATACCTGCGATATCGAGCTTTTCGAACATCTTGAACAGTTTTGGACTGATGTATACGACTGTAAATCGTTCATCATCGAGGTACTTTGTGAAGTATTTCTCAATGGCATTGGCACTTGTTTGTGCCATAATTGGGCCAGCTACAAACAGCATAGCAATGGCTAGTGAAATGATTTTTACATATTTCATTGTTCCAAAATTTTAATGTGATTTATAAAGGGTGATTTCTTAGCTATTCGAAGTAACGACCAAGTTGTTGGACCTTAGAAACTTCCTTGGTGGCTTTTGTCGTGCCTTCCGAAACCTCACTGCTGAGTTTGCGAAACGCACGAGTCGTTATTTCCAGAGCTTCTTCTTCGGTTTGAGGCTCATATTTTGACCAATCAATTTTCGCTTTGGGCGAAAGCTTTTGAAAAGCTTCTGCCAATTGTTCCTGCGCTTCTTCCTCGGATTGTGGTTCGTACTTCGACCAGTCGATTGCCGTTTGGTCATTTTGTTGCTGAATACCACTGGTATCAACACTTTGATAAGACCACCAAGCAGCCATGATCAAGGCAACTGCGGCAGCAACTCGATAGACGACGCGCATGCGGAGCGAGACGACCTTAGCCTTTTGGTTGCCTGTATCTAGTTTACTCAATAATTGATCATCAAACTGATCGTCGAGTGCTATATTCAATTCTTCTTCGAAGTATTGAAATAGCGGTTGGTAGCTTGCCAAGCGATCGTCAATCGTTGGTTGGCTAAAATATTCCTTGAGCGTGGCTTCCTCCTGAAGGCTAGTTTCGCCTTCAAAATATTGGTCGAGTAAAGCCTTTATATCTTTATAATCCATAGGATTCTGTTTTTAAAAAGAGTGCTTTAATATGTTGTCGGGCTCTGAACAAGTTGGTTTTTACCTGTGCCAAACTCAGGTCGAGTGCTTCTGAAATTTCCTGATAGGAAAAGCCTTCAATATCTCGAAGCTGAATAACTTGGCGTTGTTTAGGTGGCAGATTTTCGATCATTTTCCGAACGCGGTCCACTGCATCACCGATGGCCGCTTTTTCAAAAGGAGTAGATTCGGAAGATGAAAGACTGTAAGTCGTTTCAATATCCTCTGTTCGTTTGTGCTTAGATCGCAATTTGTCGATCGCCTGATTTTTTGTCAGTCTCATACACCATGCTTCGAGATTATTGATACGTTCTAGTTCTGCACGTTTGTCCCATACTTTGATCAGAACCTCCTGTACCACGTCCTGTGCTTCTGCTGCATCCTTGACTACGCCAAGTGCAAAGCGGAAGAGCTTATTTTTAAGTGGTAATATGGTTGTTTTGTATGCTTTGATATCCATTGTAAAGGAGGTTATGCAATCAATACACCAAGACGACGAGGCTGAAAAAGAAAAGTTTCAGGGGAATGCAAAAAAAAATGAAAAATTTGCCGAACCTGTCTGCCGAATGGCGTGATGGCAGCCAAATCAGCCTGTAAAGTCAATGAAATGCAAAGGAAATCAAAAAATTGTCAGGAGAAGCAACTATAGATTATCTTTGGCGTTGTGAAAAATGATCCGTCCAAAGAAAAGACTAGATGAAGAAATTAGATCGATTATTAATTAGCAGCTTTATACCACCTTTTATGGTGACTTTTGCCATCGCTATCTTTGTATTGTTGATGCAGATTTTGTGGTTGTATATCGACGATATTGCTGGTAAAGGTCTTGGCTTTTTTATTTTGATAGAGTTGTTGGCTTATAAATGTGTTTCGCTTATCCCTATGGCATTACCTTTGGCCATGCTGATTTCCTCGGTAATGGTCATGGGAAATCTGGCCGAGCATTACGAGCTGTCGAGTTTTAAATCAGCAGGGGTGTCTCTGCGAAGGGTCATGGCTCCCTTGATGTTCATGGGTGTTTTGGTGACGCTGTCTTCTTATTTTTGTTCCAATAATTTGATTCCGGTAGCCAATCTGAAGTTTGGTTCTAGGATGTATGATATTCAGCAACAAAAGCCAGCTCTTCGACTGGACGTTGGGGTTTTTAATGACGACTTTGACGGCTATGCTATTCATATAGGGGATAAAGAAGGCGATTCGAATATTGAGGAGGTCCTGATTTATGATCATTCGGAAGCTAATCGGGGACGATTAGGACAAATTATGGCGAAAGAAGGGGAGATGTATGCAACGGATGATGGCAGTTATTTTGTCATGAACCTTCGAGAAGGCCATCAATATATAGAAACTAAGCCGAGTGGTTATGGCAGAAACCAGAACCATCCATTCGTACGTACAAATTTTGATTCTTGGCAGAAAGTTTTTGACCTAAGTGAATTTCAGCTTAACCGAACCAATGAGGAACTTTTTAAGCAAAACCGAAGTATGTTGAGTACTTCGCAGTTGGCGGAAGCCGTGGATTCATTGGAGTATCGCATTAAAAAAAGGGAAAGAACGATGTCTAATACGGTAGCTGGTTACTTCCG
>JALEHC010000099.1 GCA_022763215.1 Saprospiraceae bacterium | reverse complement strand
CTCAACAGTACAAAGAAAATCAGCAGCACGCCATGATATTTGCTGTAAAGCAAAGCCGCCATACAGGCGCCCAACAAAAAGGTCATACCCCACGAATCGCGTTTCAAAAACTGCTCATACCAATAAAAAAACAATACTGTAAACAAAAGCAGTGGCCCATCAGGCGTAGCAATCAGGCCATAAATCTGCAACAAAGGCATGGCCAATAGCATAGCAAAAAGGTAGTGAATATCGCGCTTTTGTGTAGGTTTTCCGACCCAAAGCCAGAAGATATAAATGGTGAGCAGGTGCGACAAAATGGTACCCAGCCGTACGCCTAGCTCATTAGGCAACCAACTGTATCCCAGCGCGATAACTAGGGCTACCCCAGGTGGATGATCGAAGTAGCCCCAGTCGAGTTGACGAGTATAAACCCAATAATACGCCTCATCCGGATCAAGCTCAATAAAGGCAGCCTGTATCAAGCAGAGCAAGCCCCAAAAGCCCAGTAAACGGAAAAAATAAGCGGTATTGTTATGTTGCTTAGCTCGCAAAAAAATTAATTTTTACCCGCCAAAGTAAAGTTCAAATTTCCTTTTTCACTACTCAAAACCAGCTCGTTTTCCTTGTAGTTGTAAGTAGTAGCCGCTTTCATCAAAGTTGTGAAACGACGCTCATGGCCCATAGCTGCCCCTTGACAAGCTTTTTTGGTAGTTACTACCCCCATCAACTGAATATCCGTACTGGTAGAATCAGCCTTAAAGCTTGCAAAGTAGTTGTTACAACCTGTTGTACCAGACACTTTACCTTTTACAAAAGAAGCATCGATGGTCGTATTTCTAACTGGAATGGTATTGCCCTCCATTTCCATAGAAGATAGTTTCCAGTAGACATTTTCAAAAGGTGCTGGCTGGTAATTAGCCATTTCTTTAGCCTTTTCCTGTAATTCTTTGATCAGTGTAGAATCATTTTCAAGACGCTCTTTGCTTACTGATATTTTTTCGATCTCTTTATTAGCCTTAGATTGACCGTTTTTTCCTTGTTCACCACCGCAGGCGATTAATCCAAATAGCGCAAATACCAATAATATATTCCACTTCATGATAAGTAAATTTGTGATTGAAATGATGCCGCGAAATTACAAAAACTTAGCAGATGTAATAGGGATCAAAAATTATCCTTGCTGACTAAGTTCTGTTCGTACTTGCTTAAGCAAATTAAGTGATGCTGCAATCCCTTGCTGCTCACTCATTTGGCTTCCTTCGTACTCAATACCGACATAACCATTATACCCAGCATCCAACACAATTTTCATCATTTTCTTATAATCTGTATGTATTTCTTCTCCACTTTCGTTAAAATCATGGGTTTTTGCACTCACTGCTTTAGCATAAGGCATCAGTTCTCGAACACCTTTGTAGCGGTCATATTCAACCAACGGATCGGAGGAAATTTTAAAATTACCAAAATCAGGAAGCGTTCCACAATTTGGTTGGTTTACTTGTTTGATCACATTAGACAACCAGCCACCATCTGAAGAATACCCACCATGGTTTTCCACAATTACATTGATTTGTAATTGATCGGCATACTCCGCTAAACGCCCCAAACCATCGATAGCAGCCGAAGCCACCTCTTCGCGAGTACCATTTCCGGCAGCATTTACTCGAATAGAGTGACAGCCCAGCAATTTGGCTGCGGTAACCCATTTATGGTGATTTTCTACTGCTTTTCGTCGTTCGTCATCATTCAGGTTTCCGAGTTCTCCTTCTCCATCAACCATTATCAAAAGGCTTTTAACCCCCACATCGGCTGCACGGGTTCTTAGTTCGTTGATATATTTAGGATCTTCCGCAAATTCTTTGAAGAACTGATTGACATATTCTATCGCATCAATATCAAATTGATTTCTGGCGTAAGCCGCAAAATCAAGTGCTTTCAGCTCACCATCAAAAATCGTACGGTGTAATGACCACTGTGCCAGAGAAATCTTGAAAAGATCTGTTTTGGGTGTTTCCGGCATCGCCTGTTTCGTCTGCGTACCTTTTTGATCTCCAGTATCTGAGCCGCAAGCCTGCCAGCCCAAAGTGCCCAAGCCCAATGCCAGTGCAGTACTTTTCTGAATGAAGGTTCTTCTATTTTGTTTTGATTGCATAATTAGAGGGTATTAAAGTATTGAATAACCGTTCTTGCTTGAGCTTCCGCAAAACGCTCCACGACTTCGTCATCCATCAATAAAGAAGCATCGTCATAATTATCAAAAAATAAATGCTCAATCAGGATTGCAGGCATTTTTGTTTTTGTCAAAACATAAAAACTGGCCTCGCGATCGTGATCACCATCTGATTGATCCTGGCGATAACGAATACGGTCTCCCATAATATCATTGACATTTCTCCAGTGAATGTCTGCTATTTTATCCGAATTGGTAACCCCACGGGAAGTATAGATTTCAAAACCTCTGGCTAAATGAGAAGAAGAAGCATTAGAATGATTGGAAATATAAATACCCTTTTTATAATTATCATAATACCAGTTGGCCATATCAACCCGGTATTGCAGAGATATATCCAAGTATTCGTGACTGACGACGATATTGCTAATTCCGCGTTGATTGAGTTTTTGAGCGACTCGATAGGTTAATACCCGATTCCAGACACCTTCATAAAACCAGCCATCTTTGTGAAAATCGCCACGGCTGTGCTTGAATTGTTTGCTCGGAGCAGTTACATATTCGCCTTTAGCATTGAGGCCACCATGTCCGGCATCCAGGAATACACAATAATCAACTTTCATAGGTATTCTTTTGTATTTTAGGTTTTCTTATGGTTGTAAAACCCAAAATACAAAAGAAAATTGGAAAAGGGTGCAGCGCGCCAATTTTGTCAGACCACTTTGTAGTCTTGTAAAATAGCCCGTTTACACCCTCAAACGCCATTAGGAAAGTCATCGACTTTCTAATGCTTGGACTGTCAATTACGACAAAAGTTTATTGGCAGAGCATCTTTTCTGAGTGGCTACTCGTTTATTGTTTGTTAAATGACCTGAAACCACCTATTTTCATGCACTGTTTTTCCTTTTTCCTTTTATTTTTGTGCTAAAATATCAGATCATGTTAAAATATACTGCTTTATTCTTTTTGCTTGTAATTGGAGTGTTGTCCTGCAGCAAAGATGAAGACCAGGCGACCATCGACCGCAACAAAATCGAAGCATTCCTGGAAGAAACGCAACTCGATGCAGAAGAACATCCTTCCGGTTTGTATTTCGTAACAGAGGAATTAGGTGACGGAGGACACCCTGACATCACCAGTACGGTAACGGTACGCTACAAAGGCTACCTGCTTGATGGTACCGTTTTTGACCAGACAGAAGGAAATGAAACGGTTAGTTTCAAATTGATGGATTTGATCGAAGGTTGGCAAATTGGTATTCCACTTATCCAAAAGGGTGGTTCCATTACGCTGATTTTGCCATCAGACTTAGCTTATGGTAATCGCGGTTTTCTGGCAAATGAAGTCCTGCTATTTGATATAGAATTGGTAGACTTTAATTAGTCATACCCCAAAGCATATAACTACAAGAGGTGCAAAAATTGATTTTTGCACCTCTTTATATTTTAGGCCTGAGCCTTTGGTGTATTAAAATTCATTGGTGGAAAACCCGGGGCATTGCCATCATCAATAGGCCCGTGTTGCGCCTCGTATTTGGCGACATTATCGCGAAGTGCTTTCAACAATCGCTTTGCGTGTACTGGTGCCAAAATAACTCTCGATTTCACTTTTGCCTTTGGCATATTCGGCATCATACGAATAAAGTCAAGTACAAATTCGGATTGAGAATGCGAGATGATCGCCAGATTTGCGTAAGCACCCTCTGCCATATCTTCCGGCATCTCAATATTCAGTTTATTCTGTTTTGGTTTATCAGACATATTTCTTTTTATTTTTTCTTAGTCGTTTTTTTCTTGCTTGTCGTTTTCTTCGCTGCCGTTTTTTTCTTAGCAGGCGCCTTTTTCTTTTTCGCGAAAGCGTTCGGAATTTCCGCTTCAATGAGCTTTTTCACGTCTTCCAGCGTCATGTCCTTGGCTTCTTCCGAAGTAACCCGACTACCGTCTTCCTTTTTAGGAATTTTTACGTTCTTTTTCTTAAACTTAATGAATGGCCCCCAACGTCCGTTTTCAACGCTAATTCCTTCATCCTTCCATTGATGAATATAACGATTGGCTTCTTTTTGCACTTTTGCTTCGATAAGCTCATGCATATCTTCCAATGAGATATTTTCAAAATCATATCGTCTTGGAACATTTACATACAGATCATTCCATTTTAGGAAGGGCCCAAAACGACCTTTTCCTTTCGTAATAGGCATCCCTTTATAGGTACCAACTGGAGCATCTGCTTTCTCTTTTTCTGCTACCAATTCAAGCGCACGCTCTTCTGAAAGCTTTAGCGGATCTTCTCCTTTTGGGATGGAAACATACTTTTTGTCGCCATATTTGACATAAGGCCCATAACGCCCTACGCCTATCGACAATTCAGCACCTTTATAGCTGCCCAGTACTCTTGGAAGCTCAAACAATTTCATTGCTTCCTCGAATGTAATCGTTTCAATAGATTGCGTTGGACGCAAATTGGCGTATTTCGGTTTTTCTTCTTCGCCCAATTCTTCCGGTGTACCAATCTGAGCCACCGGGCCATTTCTGGTAATTCGGGTAAGCAGTGTACGGCCAGTTTCCGGGTCTTTGCCCAAAATACGCTCACCAGTTGCACGCTCTGCATTTTCGAGTGTATCCTCTACATTTGCATGAAAAGGCTTATAGAAATCTTCCAGCATCGCAGTCCACTCGCGATTACCAGCGGCAATTTTATCAAATTTCTCCTCAATACCAGCGGTAAAATTATAGTCCATAATTTTACCAAAGTGCTCACTCAAAAAATCGCTTACTGTAATCCCTAAATCTGATGGGAACAGGCGATTTTTAACAGCTCCAGTAATTTCGGTATCTTCTTTTTTAGAAATTTCTCCTTTCTGAAGTTTCAGGATTTTATAGCTACGCTCTACCCCATCACGCGTTTCTTTGGTTACATAACCGCGGCCTTCCTCCATAATTTTACTAATGGTTGGTGCATAAGTAGATGGGCGACCGATTCCCAGCTCTTCGAGCTTTTTCACCAGGCTTGCCTCTGTAAAACGGGCGGGTGGGCGGGTGAATCGCTCGGTAGCAGTCATATTGTTGAGGTTCAGGAACTGCCCTTTTTTCAAAGGTGGCAGCATTCCCTTTGCTTCTTCTTCCTCGTCATCATCTTTGGACTCGAGGTATACTTTTAGGAAACCATCAAACTTAAGAACTTCACCAACTGCATTCAAGGTAGTATCCGGAACCGTTGATACACCGATTTTAACCGTTGTTTTTTCAACGATCGCCTCTGCCATCTGAGAAGCAATAGTCCGTTTCCAAATCAATTCATACAAGCGTTGCTCGTCGCGATTGCTGGTTACCGTATGACGATCGATGTAGGTTGGGCGAATAGCTTCGTGTGCTTCCTGAGCGTTAGAATTTTTATTTTTGTATCGTCTGGTTTTTAGATAGTTTTTCCCGTAGTTCTTTTCAATTTCTTGGGCTATACTGGCCAATGCTACTTCACTCAGTGCAATTGAGTCGGTACGCATGTAGGTAATGTGACCAGCTTCATACAAGCGCTGAGCTACAGACATGGTACGCTTTACAGCAAAACCAAGTTTACGGCTAGCTTCCTGCTGCAAGGTCGAAGTAGTAAAAGGTGCAGTAGGTTTCCGCTTTAGCGGCTTTACCTCAATATCATCAATTTGGAATTCAGCTTTGGCGCAAGCCTCCAAAAATGACT
>JALEHC010000589.1 GCA_022763215.1 Saprospiraceae bacterium | reverse complement strand
GCTCGATTTGGAGAATGGCAAAGCGATTAGTTTTGACAATATAGAGTTTAATTTTATTCAAATGGTGATTTATCCGGAGCGTATTTGGTAGTGAAAAAATCCCTAGTTAAACGAGCTATAAGGGTGTAGATGCACGGCATATCTGATATAAGGAGGCATTATATTTAGGGTTGTCTGGTTGCGTTTATTTAAGTTTTGGGATTACCCTTGCCTAATAATGTCAACTTTCCTTCCCAAATTTCAACTCTTTGACCTAGTTTTGTGGAGGGAGTATGATGTTTTGATGTTATGATGTGTTGATGTGTTGATGTGTGATATTTTGATGTATGATGTATGATAATGCTCATTTAAACATCATACATCAACACATCACACTATCAAACATAATCAATCATACATCAACACATCACTCTATCAAACAGCGACTCAATTTTAAAAATTAACTATGGGCTTTAGATCATTTTTAGTCAAACCATTTGCCAAGAAAATTGCTCGTGACATTGATCGTTGGTCTGCTGAGGCTGTGGCAGCGCAGGAGAAAATTCGCAACGAATTGGTACAGGTGGGGCGTGGAACAGCTTTTGGCAAGGATCATCACTTTGATGAAATTCACTCTTATGATGCTTTTAAAGGACAGGTTCCTATTCGAGATTATGAGGGCCTCAGAGCTTATGTCAATCGGATCAAAGAAGGCGAATCAGATGTCTTGTGGCGCGGTAAACCTAAATATTTCGCGAAGACGAGTGGGACTACTTCTGGTGTGAAATATATCCCTCTTACCAAAGAAAGTTTGCCTAACCATTTTGGTACGGCGCGGAACGCGCTTTTCAATTATTTCGCTCGTACTGGAAAAGGAAAGTGGCTAGATGGCAAATTGATCTTCTTGTCTGGAAGCCCTGAAATGGATGAGGTAGGCGGCATTCTTACAGGACGTTTATCTGGTATCGTAAATCACCAAGTTCCTTCCTGGCTGCGTACCAACCAAATGCCGAGCTACGAAACGAATTGTATCGAGGATTGGGAAGTGAAAGTGGCTAAAATAGTAGACGAAACGCTGCATGCGAATATGACGCTGATCAGCGGTATTCCCCCTTGGGTGCAGATGTATTATGAATTGTTGCTGGAACGCTCTGGTAAAAAACATGTAAAAGACTTATTTCCCAATTTTTCAGTATTTGTATATGGTGGGGTTAATTATGAACCTTATCGTGCCAAACTGGAAGCACTGGTCGGCAAACGCCTGGATAGTGTAGAAACTTACCCGGCCTCAGAAGGTTTCATTGCTTTTCAAGATAGTCAGACAGAGCCTGGGCTGTTGCTAAATGCTAATTCTGGAATATTTTTCGAATTCGTGCCAGCAGAAGAGATTTTTAATGATAATCCTACTCGATTGTCTCTTGGGGAAGTCGAATTGGGTGTTAATTATGCGGTTATCATCAATTCAAATGCGGGTTTATGGGGGTATAATATCGGTGATACCGTACAATTTATCAGTAAAGATCCTTACCGCCTTTTAGTGACAGGTCGGATCAAGCACTTTATCTCTGCTTTTGGAGAGCATGTGATCGGTAAAGAAGTGGAAGAAGCTTTGCTTACAGCAGCTAAAGATGAAAACGTACAAGTGGTAGAGTTTACGGTGGCACCGCAAGTGAACCCGCCAGAAGGAGGAACGCCTTATCATGAATGGTTTATTGAATTTGATCAGGTACCGGAAAACCTGGAAGCATTTGCCGCAAAGGTAGACCGAGAAATGGTGAAGCAAAATATATATTATCAAGATTTGATTGATGGTAATATTCTGCAAGCTTTAAAAATCAGACCACTAAAGCGAGACAGTTTTAGAGCTTATATGAAGACGCAAGGCAAACTCGGCGGCCAAAATAAGGTGCCTCGACTGTCAAATGACCGCAAAATAGTTGATCAAATGCAGGATTTTCTGCTATAAGCAACAATGATAAGGTTAAGGCTCTTTGAATTCGGGCAAAATTTCAATATTTTTGCAGGCCAAAATCAAAAGACGTATTCTTTTGATATTCATTTAGAACAAAAAAAATATTCATCATGGGTAGAGGTGATAAAAGAACCAAAAAAGGAAAGATTTTCAGAGGCTCATACGGCAATGCTCGTCCAAAGCCAGAAGATGTGAAGAAAAAGTCTGAAAAGAAATCTGCAGAATAATCAATAAGCATTATCGCAGTACCAAAACGTGTTTCTTGTTAAATGAGGAACACGTTTTTTTTATAAAAAAGCGAAAAGTCAAGGCTTACAGAAAAAAAATGTGGATTCGTTACGCCTGAAAAAATTAAAAGAATATATTTAAGAATCCATATTAGTTTATTGTAAATTCTGTAAACCCTATGTTATGCTGATTAAAATGATAAGCCTCATTTTGGGAGGTGGGGTTGGCTCAAGATTGTACCCCTTGACTGCTCAACGTTCAAAACCTGCCGTTCCGATTGGAGGTAAATATCGCTTGATAGATATTCCGATTTCCAATTGCCTTAATTCCGGCGTTCGCCGAATGTTCGTCCTTACTCAATTCAACTCTGCTTCGCTGAATCAGCATATCAAAAATACCTACAACTTCGATCTCTTTAGCCACGGCTTTGTAGATATTCTGGCCGCTGAACAAACGCATAAAAGCGATAAGTGGTTTCAGGGAACTGCCGATGCGGTCCG
>JALEHC010000588.1 GCA_022763215.1 Saprospiraceae bacterium | reverse complement strand
TGGTCTTCGGAAAGTGCATTTTCGATGCATTCCTTCATAGCTCTAACCGAATTTACTGTTCCGGTACTAGCAGAATAAAAATGTAGCATAAACGGCGTTTTTGTAATTATTCGATGTGTAGAACACATCTTGCAATCTCTCTATTAACTAATTTGGAAAATGATCTTGGAAGGGAGCCTCTTTGTTGTGTTTGTCTGTCTAAAAATACAAATTCCAACTTTTTATGTACAGTTTATATGCTCTTTTTTTCAATCAATTTAAAAAATGGCTGCTCTTTTTCCTTTTTGGGCTGCTTGAGCACTATTTTTGACAGATAATCGGACTTGCTAGGTTTTGCACAGACGAGCAGCAACGATTTCTAAAACTGTGATGTTTTCAAAAGAAAAAATTATGAGTGCAAGTGCAGAAATGCCTTATTTTATCCGGCCATCCGTTAATATGGAGGCTTCCGCCAAAAAAGCAGCTTATGAAGCAGCCCTTGCGGGAATTCGCGCCAATTTACAGGGCGAATCGAATATGATTATGAAAATGGCTACCATCAACTCTGTGTTAAAGTCTTCCTTGACTTATTTTTATTGGGTGGGGTTTTATTGTGTGCATCGTGGTCAACTTACCGTAGGGCCTTATCAGGGAACATTGGGTTGCCTGCACATAGATTTTAGTCGTGGGGTATGTGGTAAGGCTGCCAGCAGCCGCGAAACACAAATTGTAAAAGATGTGCATGCACTAGCTCAAGGAACAGCGCACATTGCCTGCGACCCCAATTCGAGTTCTGAAATTGTAGTGCCGGTTTTTAATGCAAACAAAGAGTTGATTGCTGTTTTTGATGTAGATAGCACTGCGATTGAATCATTTGATGAAATAGATCAGCACTATCTGGAGTTAATACTGCGGGAGCAATTTGAAACCGAAAACCTGGAAATGGCTTATCAGCTTTAGGAGAGCGGCAAAGTCTGTTTCTTTAAATGCTGAAAAAGTATTTACTTTGAGATGAATTTAAATTCAAACATTCATGCGCCAATATTTTGTAGTTAGTCTTTTTTGTATGCTGTTTAGTGTGACTGCCATTGCTCAGTTGCCAAAGTCAAATATCTATATGTTTGATATGACTCAGGTAACGGACAGCACCTACCAGTTTTCTAACCCTCGATACCTTACACAGTTTAATGCCAATGGGTATAACAATCATCCGGCATTTTTCAGTGATTCTATTTTGTATATCTCGTCACAGTTGCCCTCTGAGGCACAGCCTGATATTTATGAGCTGAATTTGAGAAACCGTACCAAGCTACGGGTAACGTATACCGCAGAAGGGGAGTTCTCACCTCGGCTTACGCCAGATGAATTTAATTTTTCGGCAGTACGCCAAGAATATCGCGGCCGCGATACCTTGATTCGGGTATGGCAGTTTCCAGTAGATCGTTTGTCAAACGGAAAGCCTATTTTCAAATATATCGACAATAGTGGCTATTATGAATGGCTAGACGGATACCGAATGGCTCTATTTATGGTCGAAGAACCCAATGTACTGGCTGTTGCAGATGTACGTACCGATGATGTAAATGAGATTGCAACCAATGTCGGTCGTTGCTTTAAGGTCATGCCAAATGGTAAACTAGCCTATGTTCAAAAGTCGAATTTTGAAAGCTGGAAAATTATGGAGAAGAATCTCTATCGTCCACGCGAAAAAGCAACTATGCTCATCGAAACACTGCAAGGTGCAGAAGATTTCGCTGTGCTCCCAGATGGCACACTAATCATGGCAAAAGGCAGCAAACTGTATAAATACAACCGTTACCGCGATGAAGTTTGGGAAGAGATTGCAGATTTCCGTTATTACGAAATACGCAACATCAGTCGTATTGCAGTAAGTGAAGATTATAAAATTGCCTTGGTGGCAAATTAAGATATGTTGACCGCCTTTGGCGGTCAAAACTTTTTTCCCTCCTTTGAGTTACCTGAATATCTGTTTACTGTAAAAAAGCTAATCTTATGAGTTTATTAGCCAGATCTTTAGGGATATTCGTTACGATTTTGTTTTTATTACTTGTCGTTGCCATCTATTCATATCCGGCCATGATCGGTATTGTCATGTTGCTGATTGCCGGTTTGGTTATTTGGCAAGTGATATTGGTCTTAAAAGATGAAGGCTAAGATTTAGCCTTTGCTAATCACCATCAAGCCTTCTCGTAATACGCGCAGCACTTCATTGATCTCTGCCTCTGTGATGACCAATGCTGGTTTGAGGTTGAGGATATTACCTTGAATAAGTTTAAACGAAATACCGCGTTGCATACAATATGCCATCAACTGATGTGCTTCTTGTGTTGCTCTTTCTTTATGTTGGCGATCTTGTACCAAATCAACGGCCAAATTGAGGCCCAAACCACTGACATTACCGATGAGATCAAATTCTTTTTGAAGCGCTATTAAGCCATTTTTGAAATGTTGACCTAGTTTTTGGGTTCTTTCCACCAATTGATAATCTTCTACATAATCTATGACCGATTTGGCGACAGCCGAACAAAGCGGATTTTTCTCATGGGTATAGTGGCCGATTGATTTATCAGCTACCGTATTCAAACTAGATCGACCAATGATCCCTGCAAAAGGAACTACGCCACCACCAAAACCTTTACCCACCACCAATATATCAGGCGTAACAAAATGCTCCGCAGCAAACATTTTTCCAGTGCGGCCAAAGGCCGTGTAGATCTCGTCAAATATCAAGAGCACACCATGTGCTTCGCAAAGTGCCTTGACAGACTGCCAAAAATAGGGCGTTGGCACCGTGGAGTTGTAAAAAATGGGTTCGCTTATCAAGGCAGCAATTTCTACATTGTATTCAAGTTGTACTTTTAGTTGCCGCAAATACTCCTCATCTATTTGTTGCTGATCGGTCCAGCCCCAAGGATTGCGATAATAATCGGGTAGTTCCAGATGTAAAGCACCAGGTATTACTGGGCCAATACCCTCCCTGAAATGCGGGTCTGCACCTATTGACACTGCCTGGAAACCAGCACCGTGAAAGGTTCCGTAATAAGAGATGGTTTTCCACTTTTGGGTGTGTAGTTTGGCGAGCATGGTCGCCATTTCGATGGCCTGTGAACCACCCGGACAAAATAGTACTTTGTCCAGCCCTTCCGGACTAATAGCCACCAGTTTTTCAGCAAGTTGTACGGCTGGCTCATTCGTAAATCGGCGGGGTGCAAACACCAAAGAGTTGCTAATTTGTTGTTCAATTGCTTTTACAACATACGGGTTTTGGTAACCAACGGTATGAACGCCATTGCCGTGTAAATCGAGGTATTGACGGCCTTCACCATCATAAATATAGGCACCTTCTACTTTGGAAACGCTCTGAAAAACCGGCGTAGAGAGTGTTTGATGAAAAAAAGCTTTTTCGTCTCTTGCAAGCAATTCCTGCGTGGCTTTCGCCAAATGCTGCGCTTGCGATAAAGACCGGATATTTTCTCCTTGATTGACAGCCATGGCTTATTTTTTGAGTTCGAAAAAGTCTTTTAATCGACCTTCGATATCATACATTTTGAAGTAAAACTGATCGTCAAAAATGTCTACTCTGCAAAAGTGGTGACCTCTTTGCACTTTCGTGGAAAAATAGGTATGCGTAGGCACAAAATCTTCCAAATTGCCACCTGCGCCACCACTCATGAGGTAAATGACACCATTTTCTTTGTTGACCTGTCCGTCTGCCAATGGCCACGATCGTTCATAAGCATGGACATGGCCATAAAAAACGATGTCTACACCGGCTTCTTCATAAAGCTCTTTAAGGTCATCAAATTTGGGGTCCCCCATGATCGACTTTTCTCCTTTCCAGGTATCTCCAAAATCATTTTCATCAGAACTGACTGGGCAATGGTGGTGGGCTACTATTTTCCACTTGGCCGTTGATGCTGCTAGTTGTGCTTTCAGCCATTGGTATTGCTCCCCATTTTCCTGTAGTTCCTTATTGGCATTGCTATTGAGCATAAAAAACTCCGCTGATCCATATCGGAATTTGTAATAAGCTTCCGTGCCCGGGAGTTTGTGATAGCGTTTGTACCAATACAAATCACTTTCGCCATTTCCGGGTACCGGAAACATGGGAATACGACTTGCCAGCGGTGTTATGCCAGTAAAGTACTCCTGATTCCATTCAAATTTATGGGGTTCTTTGCCACCATCGGTAACATCACCTAGGTGAAGCACAAAATTGGGTCTTTCATCCCAGATCATTTCACCCAAACGATGGTTGATATGTGGTCGGCTCTCGGTATCGCCCATGATACAGAATGAAAAAGGATCGGTGTCTTTGACGGCTGTACCGAAGGTAAGTAGGCCAGATTTCATTTCTGTGCCATCTTCTGCTGTTGCTGTAATCTCGTAGTAGTAAGGCGTATTTGGCTGTAAGCCATCCAAAGTGGTTTCCTGTATGTATGCAAAATCCTTGATGGATTTACGCTCAGAAAGCGGAAGTTCTGTGCCATAGCGAATGGTAGCGGTCGCTTTGCGATCGGTTTCCCAAAGCACATTAATGCTATTCGGTGTGGCATAATGCAAATAGGGGCCTGCATTGAAGTGAAACGTTTCCGGGAAGAGTCTTCCGGCTTCGACTTCTTGTTGTAATTGAGTAAAGCGCTGGTCGATTTCCTTTTTGCTTAGCGCAAAATCATAAAGTTGTGCTGATTTGATCAGATTGGATATTTTCATGTAAGGTTCTTGCTTGAAATAACCTGCAACTTCCAGCTGTGTGGTCGGTGCGTATTGCAGCTGCCCGCTGGCGGGCGCTGTGTCAAGAACCTTTCCATTTAGCGAAAGCTGGATTTGCTTACCATCATAAGTACCAACGAGGTGGCCCCAGTATTTTTTCCAACCCTTTGTAATATTTGCCGAAAGGCGGAAGGTGCCCTGATCGGTCTGAATATGAAAAATCACTTCATTGCCATAATAACCGAGTAGAAAAGCAGGTTGGTCGGTTTCTGTTTTGCCCTTTGCGGTAAATAGTGCTCCCACCGGCATATTGACGTGGTTGAGCATCCAGAGATCAATGCTGAGTGACTGAGTAGGAAGTTGATCGGCTGGGAAAAAGTCGACGAGTCGGTCTGTTGGTTGCTGACCATAAAAAAGAAGCGGTGCACCCTGTGTTTTGAAACGCTGAAAGCGACTTTGCGGCATTTCAATTTTGTTGCCTGGGTAGTTGGCTGCATTTCGCGCAAGCGTATAATTGGGGTGGAAGGTCCAACTGCCGATCGCGGTATTTTTTTTATCTTGAGCGAGAAGAAAAAGTGGAAAAGTAAGACAAAAAAGCAAAGCAAATTTGGGTGACATGGCGTATGTTTTTTGCAAACCTACGTTTTTAAAGTATCCCAAAAAGGAATTGTTTTTTAACTTTTTGTAAACTTT
>JALEHC010000587.1 GCA_022763215.1 Saprospiraceae bacterium | reverse complement strand
TTTTCTTCAAATCGGATGGGCAAAGTTAATGATTTTTGAGTGGAATGATGGGGGAGTTTTGAAAAAAGGGAAAATGTGTTTGGGATATTGGAAATTAGGTGAATACCTGAGGTGGAACCGCAAGGCTGAAAAGGGGAGCGAATGGGTGCTACAAAAAAAGGCCCTCACAAGGAGCGCCTTTCTTATAGTAAATCTTTATGTTATTTCTCAGATGCTTCGGCTTGAACGGCATCATTATTCTTTTCCAGAAATTCTTTGGCCAAATTGAGAAAGTTGATACTTCCCTTGCTGCCTGCATTGATCAGCACCACCGGCATACGCAAGTTAGGTGCTTCACCGATTTTGGAGTTTCGGTGTATGATGGTGTCAAAGACCTTGTCTTTGAAAATTTCGCGTACCTTTTCAATAACTACATTGGCCAGACGTAGGCGCTTATCGTACATTGAAAGTAAGATTCCTTCAATTTCAAGCTCAGGATTCAGACCTGCTTTTACTCTTGAAATCGTTTGTTGTAGTTTACTCAAACCTTCCAATGCAAAAAATTCACACTGAACCGGTACCAAAATTGAATCTGCTGCTGTAAGTGCATTCACTGTAATCAAACCAAGTGAAGGCAAACAGTCGATAAAAATATAGTCATAATATTTGCGCACCTGGTCTACCACAGTTTTCATGCGATACTCTCGGTCATCTTCGTTGATTAATTTAAAATCAGCACCTACCAGATCAATACTGGAAGGAATGACGTGCAGGTTGGGCGTATCGGTTTCGTAGATTGCTTCTTCTGTTTCCAGCCCATTGACCAGACAATCGTAAATGGTTGTATCTACGTCCTGAGGAAGTACTCCCACACCTGAAGAAGAGTTTGCCTGTGGATCGAAGTCGATCAACAAGACTTTCTTTTCCAATACGGCCAGACAAGCTGCCAAATTGATAGCGGTGGTTGTTTTTCCTACGCCTCCCTTTTGATTTGCAATCGCAATTACTTTTGCCATGATGTTGTTTTATACATTGATGGTTTCGCCAATCGCTGGCAAAATTAACTCTTTTCCGGCAGCTTCAAAAGCTTTTTTCGCTGCTTCCTTGTCCATTTCGATATATGGGAAGGTATCATAGTGGCATCCAATGATTTTATTACACTCAATAAAATCACAGGCAATGATCGCATCTTCATAACCCATCGTGAAATTATCACCAATTGGTAGAATCGCAAAATCAAGCTTCGGACAAGTCATCGGAATTAACTTCATGTCCCACGTCAGGGCGGTGTCGCCTGCAAAATAAAAACAACCAGAATCATTCCACAAGACAAAGCCTCCTGGATTGCCTCCATAAGTGCCGTCGGGCAAAACGCTGGAATGCACGGCATTAACATATTTAATGGTACCAAAATCAAGCTCCACTTTTCCACCGTGATTGACCGGATAAATGGTACATCCTTTTTCTTGATACCAGGTTGCCACTTCATAATTTGAAATCAGAGTAGCTTCGTTGTTTTTGGCAATTTCCTCGGCATCCAATACGTGATCCTGATGCCCATGCGATAAAAGCACATAATCGGCCTTAACGCTTTTTACATCAATGTCTTTTACAAGAGGATTACCAGAAATGAACGGATCAAAAACTAAGGTTTTTCCACCCATTTTGATTTGAAAGGATGCATGACCCAGATAGCGAATTTCCATTTTTGCAGGTTTAGTAAGGTATTAGACTTGTTCAGCGCATCACCAAATGGCTACAAGCGGCAACATTTTATCCTGTACTTCGTTAAAAAGCCCTGCCCGCCGGCAGGCTGGCTCGCCGATGCTGATAGTTATCGGCAAGGCATCGCCTACTTTTTTCGCCTTGTCCAAAATAAAATTTGCTTCGCTCTCGCTCATTCGTGACACGATGTACAAGTCTATTTCTGTGAGCTGATTTAGAACAGCTTCGAATATACCAAAGTATTACAGTATCACAAAATAGGAGCGTGGCTAGTTGAGAATTTTACGCACCCAATAAATTGTGATGTCATTATCCCATTTTTTCCAATGCCTGCAATAGATCTTCCAGTAACCAATCTGGATCTTCCAAACCTATATATAGTCGAACAAGTGTAAATGGAAGTGGTGAATTGTCTCGACCTTTAATCTTGTAAAATGCAGCTGTCGGTAATACTAAAGATTCATGCCCACCCCAGGAAACGGCCATTGTAAAATGCTTAAGCGCATGCACAAAGGCCTCCGCCTGTTCAATTCGCTCAATATCAAGGTGGATCGAAAACAAACCGCCCGCACCCCGCATTTGCCGCAAGGCTAATGCATGCTGCGGAAAAGAAGGTAAAAAAGGATGTAAAACCTGCTTGACTTTTGGGTGTTGATCGAGTTGCTCTGCAATCTTCAAGGCACTTTCGTGCGAACGTTGCAACCGCAGTTCCAGGGTTCTCAAACCACGAATGGCAAGTGCTGCATCATTGGGAGAGATAATCGCACCTAGCGTCATATATTCTGCATGGAAAATCCGTTCAATATGTTCTTTTTTACCAGACACCGTACCCATCACTACATCGCTATGCCCATTGAGGTATTTGGTCCCCGAGTGGATCACCAGATCAATGCCATGTTCTATCGGATTCTGATAAATCGGACTTGAATAGCTATTGTCGATCATCGTAATCAATCCATGTTGCTTGGCCAATTTCGCGCAAGCGGACAAATCCTGTAGCTCAAAAGTCATTGAATTGGGACTTTCCAGAAATAGCACTTTTGAGTTGTCTTGTATGCATGCTTCAATTTCAGTTACTTCCCGTGCATCTACGAAAGTATGGCTTACGCCAAATCGGGGTAAATAGTCTTGTAAAATCAGCTTGGTCCAGGTATACGGACTGCTTACGCAAATGACGTGATCGCCAGACTGAATCTGAGATAAAAGAGCCATGGAAATTGCTGCACTACCGCTACTAAAAACCAGCGTATCTTCTGCTTTTTCGAGCGCGGAAATTTTCTTTCGCAGTATTTCCACGGTCGGGTTATTACCGCGAGTATAAATATGGCTTTCCATTTCATGTTGAAGCATCGACCTAAATTGATCGATGCTATCAAACGCAAAATTACTGCTTTGGATAATAGGTGGTGCCACCGCGTTGAAGTACTTTGATCGGTCTTCGCCAAGATGAAACAAGATGTCGCTTAAGTGCATGCGTTGCTATGATTTTTGAAATAAAATTTGGAACCCTAGTTTGATGCCAAACGTGGATCGTAATTGGTTGGATTGACTTTGATCGCTGTCTTCGTCCAAACTAAATCGACGATAGCCAATTAAGACATCGAGACTTACTTTCTCATTTAGAAAAACAGCCAAACCACCTCCACCAAATATATCAAGAATGGAGGCATTGGATTCGTTGTTTCCAAATGAAAAATCACTCTTAGATTTGATGTTGCCAAAAGTAGCGCCTAATTCCACAAATGGTTTAAACTTCTCTATATCAAAGTAATAACGGACAAATGGACCTGCCGTGAATATGGTTTGATTAAAAGAATTGTCGGTACCTTCTGGCGAAATGTCTAAATAGACATAATTTACCTCAAGCCCTGCTGCAAAATTATCAATGACAAAATATCCAGCTCTTGGACTAAAAGCTACGGTGGTTGACCGCGTTTCATCAATTACATTACCGTTGCTGTCTTCCACTCGGGAATCTGTAAAGCCAATACCAATCGTATTAGTGGGTGAAATAGACAAACTGCCTACGCCACCGCTTA
>JALEHC010000098.1 GCA_022763215.1 Saprospiraceae bacterium | reverse complement strand
ACAACTAATACACTGGTGGTATGTACCATGGAAAACCAAGAAAATGGCGATACCAGAGCACTCCTTCACCGAAGTACAGATTTAGGCATCAGTTGGCAACGAATCGACTCAGTAGAAGTCGGAAGCAATGATATAGCAATAGCAGATCCAGTAATTACTGTGGATGAGCAAGGGTATTTTTATATGGTACTTATGCGAGTTCATTTAGGCGGAGAGCCCTTTCAGTCTGACCTGGAATTGTACCGCTCCACGGACGATGGTATGAGTTTTCAATTAATGAGCAAGCCGCACAAAGATGATGGCGTGGCGGATTATCCGCAAATTGTACAAATCAATGGTGTCCTCTATTTGTGTTATACCAGAATCATTTATTCCGGAAATGATACCGACTTCAAAACACTTTTTAGGAAATCAACCGATCAGGGTATTAGCTGGAGTCCAGCGTATGAGTTTGCGACTACTGGCTCAAAAGGACCAGATTTACTGGTGCAGACGGACAACAGCTTGCTGTTGAGTTTTGGTGACAATGCCAATGCCGTGCTTGCCTATTCCAGTGCAGATTTTGGCGAAAGCTGGACAGCAGTAGCACAACTTACCCTTCCACTTCAAGAGGATGGCCATATTACCAAACCCATCACTACACAAACTACGGCAGGAATCGGTTTTTTCTCGCACCAACCTCATCAAGATGATACGCGCATCATGTATCACGCTTATCGCGAAAATACCTGGCAGACTGATTTCTTCGATTGGGGTGCGTACGTGCAGGCACATGTCACGGATGATGGCACCATGCATGTCATTTACAACCAATTACAAGAAGATATATTTCAATTATTGTATACCACTTCTGACAATAACGGAGAAGATTTTTCAACACCGATTGTTTTGTATAGTGGCCCAATTACTGGTACTGGCAAAGGAGAATATCAATCTTTTTTCATGGGTAATGATGGGCAATTTTACCTTGCTTTTTGTGATTGGGCAGATGATTCACGAGCTAAAATGCTAGTCTTTTCCCCCACTATCACCAGCACCCAAAACCGTGTAGCAAATCAGTTTGATATATTCCCGAACCCGAGCAATGGCGTTTATACACTACAACTTCCAGATGATCATCAACTTGAATATATAGAAGTATACGATCTCAACGGCCATAAAATTAAAGAATATCCTATTCCAACACATCAGCAAGAACTACAAATTGATATTACTGATATGCCTTCCGGCAAATACCTCGTAAGAGGTAAAGAGGCCTATCGCTGGTTGGTGGGGAGTTTGATCAAGCAATAGGGTGAAGAGCTGATTCCCGAAAAGGATGGAATAAATTATGATTATTTAATCCACAATGTTTGGATGGTAGCTGCCTTTTGGAACTCACAAAGCAAAATTTTTTCTTCCGACGTTTTATTCGACAAAAAAATAGATCTAGTGGATATGACCTGGTATATGATTCTACCCTACCTTACGGAAAAAGGTAAAGAGGAATACGATCAGATCAATGAATTTCTGAAAAGTCAAAAAAAGTGACCCATTTAGCGAAAGCTGTACTTAAACAATTGCCCTTTAAGATGCTAGTTTGATCAACTTTCGTGTCCACGATCCTTCAATTGTCTTGCTTTAAGTGCTTTAAATAGGGATTTTCAATCAAGCATAAAGCTTATACCAAGCTCGCCGCTAAAAAAGTTGGGATGCATACGAATATCGGGTTCAGCACTCCAATTGGTAATACTTTTTTGGAATTGGAATCCTGCCGAAAGACCGAAATAATCATTAACCTGATATGTCACACGCCCCATTAACAAGCCGTGTATAGCCCATTGGTTCTCAATAAAACGGGTGGAAGTACCCTGATAATATTGCAACTCACCTTGGTACAGCGTACGTCCTTGATTTTCTGATAAAATATTTACCGCAGTACCTGCCATCAAATCAGCTTGCCAGTTTCTAATTTTCCATGTTTTGCCCACAGCAATAGGAATTTGATATAGCTGGACTCGATTGTAATGCCTTACTGTGCGAACAGCGGGAACATTTACCTCGATATCTCCTCGCACTTCCGTTTGTTGCCCCGTCAATAGGTTTGTACGAACTTGAATGATGGTATCTTTCAAAATAACCGTGTAATCATCGAGAGCCGTGCTCCAGTCAAACCGAGTCTCCAGTTGTTGAAACTGCAACCCTATCATCAATGTATAATCTTTCTTAAGTCTGTGGATATAATTTAATTGAGCTTGAAAAGAGATAATATTTTGCTCATGCGAGGCTCTTTCGGGTTTCTCCGAGCCATATCCCATCGTCCATTGAGTCACACCACTCATTAATGCAATTCGATTAGTTGAGCTTGTCGAAGCTTTTGGCGTTGGTTTATACAAGCTTGCTAGCTGAACTAATTCAGGCAAATGGGAGGCACTCTCCTCTCGCCCTTGAACAAGTCTCGGTTTTAGTGTTGCTATGGAAGCAATTGGCGAATCAAAATAGTCTTTTTCTCCTTCAATAATCGAATGTTTGGCACCTTGATCACTAGATAAGGGAGTATTGTTAGATTCTTCTACAGATGTAGATTCTATATTAAGCAAAAGGGAGTTATCAGCATTCAATGGCCATGAAGGATTTAGAGGTCTTTGCTGTTTCTTTTTAGCAAATTTGACTACGTTTAAGTCCCCATTTACATGATCGTTAGCGATGGGTTCGTTACAATCTGAATTTTCAGAAGCATTAGGCAACTGAGCATTTACATTGGTTTCTGATTGTAGAACCACATCAAAAGGAAACTGAATGCTAATACACCCCATCTCAAGTCCATCATTAGGACTAAGCTGTAATGCAGTGATTAATGTATT
>JALEHC010000586.1 GCA_022763215.1 Saprospiraceae bacterium | reverse complement strand
CCTTCTTCTGCTTTGTTGGAAGTCTTGGATCCTGAACAAAACAGCACATTCCATGACAATTATTTGGATGTCGAATACGATCTGTCAAAGGTTTTATTCATTGCTACGGCCAATTCGCTGAATTCCATTCAACCGGCTTTGCTCGACCGTATGGAAATCATCAATATTTCTGGCTATTCACAAGAAGAAAAGATTGAAATTGCAAAGCGACATCTCATTCCTAAACAACGGGAAGAACATGGCTTGAAAGCCAAAGATGTAAAGCTGAATTCAAAGGTGATCGGTAGTATTATTGAGTCGTATACCAAAGAGTCTGGCGTACGTTCATTGAATCGTCAGATTGGCAGCGTCATGCGTCATGTTGCCAAGAATGTAGCGATGGAGGAAACGTACAGTCCGACAATCAAACAAGAAGATATATCTGATATTTTGGGCCCGACCCGATTTAATAAAGACTTGTACCAGGCCTCTCCTATCCCTGGCGTTGGTATAGGCTTAGCATGGACTTCGGTAGGTGGTGAAATTTTGTTTATTGAATCTGCGCTCAGTGAAGGAAAAGGAAAATTGACGCTGACTGGTAATCTGGGTGATGTAATGAAGGAATCAGCGACCACTGCTCTGAGCTATATTAAATCTCATTCGGACCAACTCAATATCGAGCACAAAGTATTTGCAGAGCGCGATATCCATATTCATATTCCTGAAGGCGCCATTCCGAAAGATGGGCCCTCCGCAGGGATTACCTTGCTGACTACTGTTACTTCCTTGCTGACTAGTCGGCCGGTCAAACCATACTTGGCAATGACTGGAGAAATCACCCTTCGCGGGAAAGTACTTCCGGTGGGTGGTATCAAGGAAAAAATTCTGGCAGCTAAGCGGGCAGGCATGAAAGAGATTATTTTGTGCGAAGAAAACCGCAAACACGTAGAAGAAATCAATTCTGATTATATCAAAAATCTAGACTTCCACTACGTAAATCAGATGTCGGAAGTACTGGAATTAGCGTTACAATAAGCCGCTTTTAGTAAAATTTTAAATCCGGCTACATTGAACCTTGCTGCATTTTTTGCTACTTTTAAGCTTTAGCAGCAAACCGAAATCACTTTTCGCGGGTCTTATAAAAGAACGCATTTATGAAAGCACAAATGCACGAGCAGGTGGTTTCTTTTCAAAAGCTTACGTATGAAATTCGCACATATTTTACTAATATTCTTCGCCTTTTTAAGTTTTCAGACTCAGGTGAATGGCCAAGACAAGGAAAGTCTTGTTCAATTCTCGGGTTTGGTACTGGATGGCTCTGACGAGCAACTTTATCCGGTGCCTTATGCCAATATTCTGGTTAAAGGTAAAAGCCGAGGTACTTATTCTGATTTGAAGGGTTTCTTCTCTATGGTGGTTGAAAAAGGCGATAGCATTGTTTTTTCAGCCATTGGTTATAAAACCATTGAAGTGGTCATTCCGGAAGAAATGGAAGATGACCGATATACCGTTGTACAGCTCATGACCCAAGATGCTGTAAATTTGCCGGAAACAGTCGTATTTCCGTGGCCAAGCCGCGATCATTTCAAGCTTGAGTTTTTGGCAATGGATGTAACGCCTGAGTTACAAGAACGTGCGATGAAAAACTTGGCTTCCGAAACCTTGGAACGTATGCGAAGTGAAGTAATCGCTGATGGAAATGAAAATGCAGACTATTATCTGCGTAGACAAGCCCGTGAATATTATTATGTAGGTCAGCAAGCACCAATGAATATTTTTAATCCGGTCGCCTGGAAAAAGTTCTTTGACGCTTGGAAAAATGGCGATTTTAAGAAAAAAGATAAATAATTTTCACCTCCAAAATATAGGCGAAAGGGTGATATTCTAAACAGGATGTCACCCTTATTCTGTTTATGCACTATCCATTTTTTAGAACTTTCTTATATTCCATATAGCAAAAGTCTATTTTCTAATCTATTCTGCTTACTGGTTTTGAGCTAAATAAGGCAAACTGCCAATACATACAGCTACGACCGATAAGCAACTAAACAACAAACTACTATGTGGAAAGAATTTAAAGCCTTTATTATGAAAGGCAATGTGCTTGAACTAGCCGTTGCTGTCATAGTTGCGGGTGCTTTTAAAGCAATCGTTACTTCTTTCACCAACGATGTGCTCATGCCACCTATTGGCCTGGCACTGGGTGATGTCGATTTTAGCCAATTGGCGATTACCCTCCAGGAAGCACAAATGAATGATGCTGGCGAGGTACTAAAGGAAGCCGTACAAATCAGGTATGGTGCTTTCATTCAGACGATTGTTGATTTCCTGATTATTGCGTTTATCATCTTCATGTTGTTACGAACTTATAATAAGATGCAAGCCAAGAAGGAAGAAGAAGCTGCTCCGGCACCACCTCCGGGACCTACACAGGAGGAACTCCTCACAGAAATCCGCGATCTGCTCAAGCAGAATCAATAAAAAAACTAAGGCTCTGTCACTACGGCAGGGCCTTTTTTGTAATATCTTGAAAAGCAGCGATGCCTTTTTTTTGCTAGATTTGCCCAGTTCTAAACATCAAAATGTCATTGCTTATGGAAAGATTAACTGGATTACTACTCCTGACACTGGCATTTACCATGAGTGCCTGTCAAACAGAACGTACTCCGCAGGAATTATTTGATGCATATTATCAGGGGCCCTACCCCAATGAAGTGCAACAAATACGAGAGGGAGTAGCTTCTCAAACGATTCAGGAGGAGATTTTTAAATTGTACGAACAAGGCCGGTTTGAACAAATCATACCTATCATTGACGAATTACAAACTGGTCAACAAAGCCCCAATTACATGGGGTATTTTTACAAAGGTCAAACTTATCTTGCGCTGAATTATTATCAGGCTGCGATTAGTGAGTTTAGCAAAATCCCCAAAAACAATGCTTGGTATGAAAAGACAGAATGGTATCTCGCTCTTTGTTACCTTGCTCAAAGTCAGGCTGCGGAAGCCCGAATAATATTGGAACGGGTTGTAGCGAAACCCACTGATTCTTTCCGACAGCAAGAGGCACAACAGTTACTCCGCGAACTGCCATAATAAAATTCAACCGGGCTGAAGCCCGGTTGAACATTCAGTTATATAAATCGATTGATTATATTTTCAAACATCTCTTGTTTTCCACTTACCAGTGCAGGCTCCTCCCCTGCCAGATTCGCCAATTGCTCAAAAGACAACTCCCCTGTCTCAAAAGCTTTTCCCTTTCCCTGGTCGAATGAAGCATAACGTTCTTTGACTAGCTCCTGATAGTTAGACTGTTGCATAATAGCATCAGCGACAAGTAACGCTCTGGCAAATACATCCATACCACCAATATGTGCATGGAAAAGGTCGTCTAAATCAGTTGAATTGCGTCGGGTTTTGGCATCAAAATTAATTCCGCCACCTTGTAAACCACCTGACCGAAGGAAGACCAACATCGCTTCTGTAACTTCATAAATATTGATCGGAAACTGATCGGTATCCCATCCATTTTGATTGTCACCACGGTTGGCATCAATACTCCCCAACATACCTGCATCGGCAGCGACTTGCAATTCGTGTTCAAAGGTGTGTTGTGCCAGCGTAGCATGATTGACCTCTATATTGAGTTTGAAGTCGTTTTCGAGGCCGTATTCGCGCAAAAACTTAATGGTTGTTGCCGCATCAAAATCATACTGATGCTTGCTTGGCTCCATAGGCTTTGGTTCGATAAAAAACGTTCCTTTAAATCCCTGAGATCGAGCATAATCTTTTGCCATGTGCAAAAAGCGCCCCATGTGATCTAATTCTCGCTTCATATCGGTATTCAGTAGCGACATATAACCTTCTCGGCCACCCCAGAAAACATAATTGGCTCCGTCCAGTTTCATGGTAGCATCCAGTGCCATTTTGACCTGAGCAGCAGCGTGCGCAACTACCTTAAAATCAGGATTACTCATAGCGCCATTCATGTAGCGCGGATGCGAAAATAGATTAGCCGTTCCCCACAACAACTTAACACCAGAAGCTTTCATTTTTTCCTGTGCATAGTCGGTGATGGCTTGTAGCCTTTTTTCCGTATCGGTCAAAGTATCAGCTGGATTTACCAAATCGACATCGTGAAAACAGAAAAAAGGTAAGCCCAACTTCGTGATCAACTCAAATCCGGCATCCATTTTATTTCTGGCTTTCGCCAAATCGTCAGCACCTTCATCCCAGGGAAATTGTTTGGTTCCAACACCAAATGGATCATCTCCGGTACCACAAAGCGAATGCCACCAAGCGAGTGCAAAGCGAAAATGCGCTTTCATCGTTTTTCCAGCAACGATCTTATGCTCATCGTACCACCTAAACGCAAAGGGATTATCGGAGCTTGGCCCTTCGTATTTAATCTTTTCAATTCCTTTAAAGTATTCACGATCTCCAATCGTCAATGCTATTTCTGACATACCGTTATATTTTTTGTGTTAGATCAATATTCGAGATGTTTTTCCAAATCTTTATACCAACTTTGGTAGGCATCCTGGTAAGGGGCTTTTTTGCCGAAAGGCGAATAGGTCTTAAGCAACTTGTTTTGCCCCATGGCCGTTGCCCATGTATCATAAATTCCAACAGCTATACCGGATGCCTTGGCTGCTCCCACTGCACCAGTAGTTTCCATCATTTCAATTTCACATTCCATCAATTCTGCAATGGTTTGCGAAAAAACGGCAGATTGGAACAAATTATCATTTCCAACTCTGATCACATCGACTTGTAAGCCCATTTCTTTCAGAATATTCATGCCGTACACAAATGAAAATGCAATGCCTTCTAAGGCTGCCCGAAATAAGTGCCCTTGGTGATGCACATTAAATTGGATGTTATTAATTTGACCACTAGATGGTTGGTTTTCGAACATTCTTTCTGCACCATTGCCGAAAGGCAGTACCCGCAGGCCTTCCGAACCAACCGCAATCTGTGCCGCTTTGGCTTCCATTTCTGGATAAGACAAGCCCGAAGCCATTACTTGCTGCCGCAGCCAACGATATTGACTACCTGCTCCATTAATGCACAATAAGATACCAATCCGAGTTTCCTGCGGTTGATGATTGACGTGTGCAAAACCATTAACCCTAGATGCCTGATCGTACAAATACTGATCGACCACTCCGTACACTACGCCTGAAGTGCCACCGGTGGCTGCTACCTCGCCAGGTTGTAATACATTTAGCGAAAGCGCATTATTTGGCTGATCGCCTGCCCGATAAGTAACGGGGGTGCCAATTGCCAAACCAGTTGCAGCAGCAGCGCTTGCACATACCTGCCCATGCAGACCCGAGGAAGGCATGGCTTTTGGCAGATAATCAGGTGCAATTCCGTAGTGTTCCAAGATCATACTTGCAGGTTTTTCGGCCTGAAAATCCCAGAAAATACCCTCCGAGAGACCACTGACGGTGGTGACAATTTCGCCGCTAAGGCGCATAGCGATATAATCGCCTGGCAGCATAGCCTTATCTATTTGCGCATAAATTTCGGGCTCGTTTTGCTGTATCCATCGTAGCTTGGAAGCTGTAAAATTACCCGGCGAGTTGAGCAGATGCCGAAGGCAACGCTCCTGCCCTATTTGCTGAAAAGCTTGGCGACCAATGTCTACTGCACGGCTATCACACCAGATAATCGAAGGACGCAACACCCGCTGCTGGGCATCAACCACAACCAGACCATGCATTTGGTAAGATATCCCGATGCCTTTTATATCGGCTGCATCTACAGCTGTCTCTGTCAATAACTTTTTAGTGGCTTGGCACAAATGCTCCCACCACATTTCCGGATCTTGTTCTGCCCAGCCCGGCTGCACCGCTTTCATGGGCATTTCCCTTTCGGGAGATTGCACAATGGCAACCGTCTCATGCGTTTCTGCTTTTACCAATGCTGCTTTTATGGAGGAAGAACCGATATCATAGCCGATCAAAAACATGGTGTACTATTTTGGATAAAAAGATTTCTCCAAATTAT
>JALEHC010000585.1 GCA_022763215.1 Saprospiraceae bacterium | reverse complement strand
TGGCTAATGGCTTCACTTTCGTGGAATACTACTTGTCGCGTGGCATGGACATTAATGCCTTTGCGCCGAACTTGTCGTTCTTCTTTTCAAATGGTGTTGACCCAGAATATGCCGTTATTGGCCGTGTTGCTCGTCGCATTTGGGCGAAAGCCATGAAGTACAAGTACAAGGCTAATGATCGTTCCCAGAAACTGAAATATCACATTCAGACTTCTGGTCGTTCGCTACATGCACAGGAAATTGCATTCAACGATATTCGTACTACATTACAGGCATTGTATGCGATTTATGACAATTGTAACTCACTGCATACCAATGCATACGATGAGGCAATCACAACTCCTACCGAAGAAAGTGTACGTCGGGCTGTTGCCATTCAAATGATTATCAATCACGAGTTGGGCTTGGCCAAAAATGAAAATCCTATTCAAGGAGCATTCATTATTGAGGAGTTGACTGATTTGGTAGAAGAGGCAGTGCTCATGGAATTTGATCGCATTACCGAGCGCGGAGGTGTACTGGGTGCCATGGAAACTATGTATCAGCGTGGAAAAATTCAGGACGAAAGTATTTATTACGAAACGCTTAAGCATACCGGCGAAATGCCTATCATTGGTGTCAATACCTACCTCAACAAGGAAGGTTCGCCAACGATTGTGCCGGATGAGGTCATTCGTTCTACTGTAGAAGAAAAAGAAGCTCAAATCGGTACCTTGGAGCAATTGAAAAAAGCCAACGAGAAGCGCGGCGAACAATGGCTGTCAAAAATTCAGGAAATTGCTATCCAGAATGGCAACATCTTTGAAGCGCTTATGGAAGCGACGAAATATTGCTCTTTGGGACAGATCACCAATGCGTTGTATGAGGTAGGTGGTCAATACCGTAGAAATATGTAAGCACTCTGACCAGCTTTCCAGAAATCTGGTCGTTTGATGATAAAATAGAGCAACGACTGTAGTAAGTTTGCATCAAAATACCGCAAGATGCAGAAAATAGTACTCACAGCCGTTGCTCTTTCCTTTTTTATGGTCCTTCATGCGCAGGACTCTCTGCTTTTGCAAATGCTGGATTCGGTAGTGGTAAAAGCATCCAGAATAGAAGAACCTCTCCAAAATATTCCGTTTGCCGCTTCTGTTATTGGACAAAATCAGTTGCAGTTGGGGCAGTCTCAGCTTACCATTAATGATGCCCTTAACCAGGTTCCCGGCGTCTTTGCACTCAACGAAACCAACTTTGCTCAGGACTTACGTGTATCCATTCGTGGCTTTGGTGCACGTTCCGCTTTTGGTATCCGAGGAATCAAACTGATCGTTGACGGTTTGCCTGAATCTACACCAGATGGTCAGGCTCAGGTCGACAATCTGGCCGTCGGTTTGCTCGATCAGATGGAAGTGCTTCGGGGGACTTCCTCAAGTATGTATGGCAATGCTTCTGGTGGTGTATTGAGGTTGCAAACTGAAGAAATTGAAGTGCCATTGTTGGCACAGTTTCGAACTACTTTCGGGGCCTTTGGCCTTCAACAATACCAACTGAAAGTTGGCCAAAAATTGGGTCGGTTTAGCTATATTCTGAATGCGACCCACCTACAATTTGATGGCTTTCGCCAAAATAGCCGGGTGGAAAGTACACGGCTTTACGCCAAAATCAATTATCAGTTTGCCAATAAAATGCACCTTCGACTCATCTTTAACCATGTCGATAGCCCGGTAGCGGAAGATGCTGGTGCATTGACGCTCGACGAGTTGCGCAATGACAGACGCCAAGCCAGAGATCGCAATCTTGAGTTCCAGGGCGGGGAGGCCGTGCAACAGAGCCGAATCGGTGCTATACTAAGTCGGCCTCTTTGGGGTGGACAATTGAAAGCCAAAGGCTTTTATACCATTCGTGATTTTGAAAATCGTTTGCCTTTCCAAGATGGCGGAATCGTGAATCTTGACCGAACGTTTATTGGTGGAGGTATTAGCTATGCAGGGATGGTGTCATACGGCTCCCTTTCGGGAAATATTGCCGTGGGAGTGGATTTGGAAGATCAGGTAGATGATCGACAGCGTTTCAATAATTTGTTGGGGCGACGTGGATTGCGCAGCTTTGATCAAGAAGAATCTTTTCGAACCATCGGCATTTATGCTATTCATGCGCTAAACCTATCTGAGCATTTCTCTGCGCGGCTAGGCTTACGTGCTGATTTTCTGGAACTACGCGCGCGCGATCGGTTTTTGATAGATGGTGATGATTCTGGAAGTCAGCAATTTGAGCAAATTAGTCCTTCTTTAGGGCTTCAATATCGATGGTCGCGCAGGCAACAACTTTTTGCTTCCGTGTCCAGCAATTTTGAAACGCCAGCGCTCAGCGAGCTGAGCAATAATCCGAGTGGTGGCGGCGGATTCAATCCGATGCTTAATCCACAATTAGCGATTAATTATGAGTTGGGCTATCGTGGCTTGCTCTTTGGCAGCTTGCAATCTGAGCTAGTGGCCTATTTCACGCAAGTGGATAAAGAGATAGTGGCGTATGAATTAGCGGCTTTTCCGGGGCGGAATTTTTATGAAAATGCAGCTCAGACCAATCGCATGGGCATCGAGCTTTCTCTGGGGTATGCTTTCGCAAAATACTGGAGCGTACGGGGGAGTTACGCTTATTCGCAGATGGAATTTGATCAATTTGAAGATTTTGAGGGCAACCAGTTGCCCGGTATTCCACCTCATATGGGCTTTTTGGCCGTTCGATATCAAAAACTGCGTGGATTTTACGGAAGTATACAGGCAAGGTATGTAGGAGAAATGTTTGTAGACAATGCGAACGCCACGAAGGATCAGGC
>JALEHC010000584.1 GCA_022763215.1 Saprospiraceae bacterium | reverse complement strand
TATTAATTGACCAAAAATTCCGTACAATTCTAAAATACAAATACCAATCAGACAAAAACATCTTAGGTGAAAACATGGAAAGTGCCAATCAGCACGATTTTGGGTTGGAAGCAACCTTCAATCAGTCGCTAAAAACAGCTATCCGGATGAATATGTCTTATATCAACATTGACTTTACGGGTGTGGCTAGTTCGCCGGTCGGTTTTGCAATACTCAATGGGTTGCAAGACGGCCAAAACTTTTTATGGAACCTATCGTTAGACAGGCAACTGGGGCAAAATATACAATTAAACCTCAGCTATGAGGGCAGAAAAACGGGAGAAGCAGACGTTGTTCATGTTGGGAGAGCTCAAATATCCGCTAATTTCTGACATCACTCCAAAAAGCGGCTTATCATAGCGTTGAACAGCCGACAAATGCCAAAGTCGGTATAGCTACACTGCTTTCAGATTATTATTTTTGTTGAAGAAGATAAACACCCTTCTAAATAATGCTATCAAAAAAAGAATTATGAGAATATTTTTTACTTCATGCTTGTTGCTATTTTTTCAGCTCTCTTTTGCCCAATCCTTTGGTGATATGTGGGCAGATGCTGATGAAAACCAAATTTTCTTGGATGACCAATCTGAACTCAGTAATGATGCTTCAGAATATCGCGTCCTTGAGTTAGACTTTGATCGATTGGTAAATGTTCTAAGGCTTGCACCTCAAGAATTTTCGGCTGCCGCCAAATCTTCTCCTCTTCAGATTCAACTACCTCACCCTGATGGTAGTATGGTAGACTACAGGATAGTCGAATCCTCCAATATGCATCCAAATCTTCAGGCCAAATACCCTAATATTCGGGCTTATAAATTTTGGCAAGTAGGCAAACCTCACTTAAATGGACGATTAGATTACTCGCCCAATGGTCTAAATGCTGTTTTCACAACAGATAGTGGTAAAGTGTTGGTACAACCATATGCTTCGAACCAAAAAACTTTCCACTTGTCATACTACCTCAAACATTCTGACTATGCTGAGGAGATCTACAGCTTTAGCTGTGGTACAGAAACCGAAGAATCAGATATGGACCACCACATCAACGACATTATTCCTCAAGAAGTAAGAGGAACGCTTAGAGATGGTGAGCCTGTGGATTTGCGAGTGTACAGATTTGCACTCGCATGTACTGGCGATTTTGCACAAATACATGGTGGAACAGCCGAGAATGTTATTTCTGCATTCAATACTACTGTAAGTATAATAAACTCTATTTTCGAGAATGAAGTGGCCATCAGAGTACAACTAATTGACGGAAATGATAATTTAATTTGGCTAGATCCAAACACAGATCCATATATTAATCCTTCTAATGGGCAGGGTTTATTGCAACAAAATGTACAAGCAATATCTAATGCAGGGATACCATTATCATCTTTTGATTTAGGCCACGTATTCACGGGCCCATGTGTTGGAATTGCTGGCGTCGCTTCCTTAGGATCAGTTTGTACTGATAGTAGAGCTGCAGGAGTTACATGCCATTCCTCCTCAAATGTTGCTATTAGAGCACTAGGCACAATGCCACATGAAATAGGACATCAATTTACTCTTGGACACTCATGGAGTAATTGTCCTGGTGCATTAGATCAACTATCTTCAGGATCAGCCTACGAACCAGGAAGTGGTAGTACTATTATGTCTTACGCAGGTGCGTGTGGAGACCAAAACGTTATTTTTGGTGACGACACCTATTACCATGTGCATAATTTACAGCAATTTATTAATAGGTCAAGGTCTGTAAATGATTGCTCTACTATCCAACCAACAACCAATATCGAACCTGAACTAACCCTTGACTATGAGGATGGCTTTTTCATTCCAATTAGTACTCCTTTCGAATTAAAAGCAGAAGCTACAGATGAAAATGGAGATCAACTCACTTATTGTTGGGAACAATATAACCTAGGACCAATTTCTAACTTGGGTGAGCCTTTTGGCAATGCCCCCATCTTTAGAAGCTACCCACCTACAGAATTACCAAACCGAATTTTTCCAAGACTGGAAGTGCTCTTACAAAATGGTATGGAAGATGTAGAAGTGCTTCCAACTTATACTCGCGACCTCAACTTCCGTTGTACGGTACGCGATAATAATCCAGAAGCGGGTGCGGCTATATGGAAAGAAGTTGAGTTTAAGGCTACTGCTTCTGCAGGACCATTTTTGGTACAAAGCCCAAATGCAACAAATGAAGTTTGGGAATCCGGAGAATATGTGGAAGTAACCTGGGACGTAGCTAATACGGACAATGCAGCCGTTAACTGCCAGTATGTCAACATCAAATTATCCATTGATTTTGGATTTACGTATCCTTACACACTTGCGCTAAATACACTTAATGACGGATCAGAATTTATAACAGTCCCAGCTGGCGTAACTGCGAACAACAGGGCACGTGTCAAAGTCGAAGCAGCTAATAATATTTTCTTTGACCTTTCTAATGAAAACTTTGACATTATCGAACCTCAAGCACCTGGATTTACTTTGGTGCCCAATATTTCTGCACAACAGGTTTGTCTACCGAATGCGGCCGTTGTTGAGTTTTCAACAGACCCACTATTGAATTTCAGCAATCCAATTCAATTAGAAGTAGTGGATGGTTTGCCGCAAGGCGCATTAGCAAGCTTTTCTGCTAATAATATTTCTCCATCTGAATCGTCTACCCTTAACATCGATATGACCGATGTGGTAGAACCAGGTACGTACACGATCACCGTTCGGGGTATTTCTCAAGATACGGATACGCTTTTACGTACCATTGACTTAGTTGTGGTTTCTAACGACTTCTCAGATATGAGCCTGACTAGCCCGGTTGATGGTAATTCTGATATCATTCTAGGTACAGACTTCGACTGGGAACCCTCAAATAATGCGATTACCTATGATTTTGAATTGGCTAATAATGCTTCTTTTGCTCCAGGTGCAATCGTAGAATCTGGCTCTGGACTTACTCAAACAGATTTCCAGCTGGGGGCTACAACTATTCTTGAAGAAAACGAACTCTACTACTGGCGCGTCCGCCCAGTTAACGAGTGTGGCCCTGGCCCATGGTTGGATCCATTTGCTTTCCACACTCAGGCAGTTGCTTGTGAAGAAACATCATCAGATGATATTCCAATTCCTATTTCTGGTACAGGTACGCCGACAATTACTTCGTCTCTTTTCATAACAGAAAGTGGTACGATCAGTGATATCAACTTGCCATTCATGCGTGGCTCTTATCAGCCTGTCAATAGTTTGCAAGTAATCCTAGAAAGTCCTGCTGGCACACAAGTTGTATTATTCGACCAAGATTGTGGTAATACTGTAAACCTTCGTATTGGGTTTGATGATGAGGCACCTCAAACTATCCAGTGCCCACCTGATGATGCTGTGGTAAATCAGCCAGTTGGAAACTTATCTGATTTTATCGGAGAAAATACTCAGGGTGAATGGAAACTGATTATGGATGTAGTGGAGACTGGCTTTGGTGGCGGTGGTGGACTCGATGAGTGGAGCCTTGAGTTTTGTGCAACTCTAAGTCCTAAAAATCCATTTTTAGTGACTAACCAACCGCTTGAAGTACCACCTGGGGAAGAAAATCCTATTCTGGGTAATAACCTTTCGGTACAAGATGAAGACAATACAGCTACCGAGCTTACCTACAACTTGGTTACTTTGCCAGAGCATGGTACACTACGCCGAGTAGGTCAGCAATTGCTTACTACAGGCTCAACATTTACACAGCAAAATATTGACCTGGGCCATGTTTTTTATCAACATGATGGCTCTGACACAACGGAGGATAGCTTCCTTTTCACAGTGGAAGACCCAACCGGAGGTTGGCTCGTAACTCAACGTTTTAACATCATTATCACCGAAGATGCTGTTGTAAGTACGGTTGAACCTGTCAAGGAGCTTGACTTCACAATTGCTCCAAACCCGGCTAAAAATGAAGTTTTTGTAAACTTACTTTATCCGGTAAACGACGATATTCAGCTTTCCCTATTGAATATTCAGGGACAACGCTTATTCGAACAAAATTACAACGGAACACAAAACAGAATTCGCTTGGATGTATCTAATTTGCCATCTGGTATTTACTTGGTGGCGATACATACGCGTGATGGTATCATCACCAAAAAAGTAAACATTAACAAATAATCATATAGAGGGGGGCTTGTCCCCCCTACTTTATTTTTTTAGGCAAGTATTTGTTTCCAAATAATAATTCAGTGCTTTCTCCCACCACTTCATGCTTTCGCGAAATTCGCTTTCCAGCTCATTTTCAATAAACGCATTCCGCTCTTCACTCAATCCAGTATATCGATAGGAAATATGGCAATCGGTTAACTCATCAGCCCGTTCTGTCAGCTCAATATGAATGCGAACGACCTCATATCCAGCCCTAATTCGGAGAAATCCAATCTTGTAATTTTCAGAATCATACGCTATTATCTGCCAGACAGTGGGTTGTCCATCTTCATTTGGAGTAGTAAATACAGCATTTTCTTCAGCTAGGCCGGACTTCGAATAAATCATCTCATACTCCCAGCCATCTAGCCAGTCTTTTTCTCGAACTGGACATAATAGCGGAAATATTTCAGGTCGCTTTCCATTATTCACTTGCGTGAAATGCAATACTTTTTGTTTTCCCTGAAACATATTCATAAGTTTTAGTGATTTGTTACCATCTGAAACCTACAGCCTACTTCAACACCATACCCTTTCGGAAATACAACCAATGCTGAAATCCACCCCTGGCAACCATAAATAAAAGTAGTGCGAGCCATAAACCATTATTGCCATAACTCTGCAAAGAAAAAATAGCCAGTATATAAATTCCAAAAGCCAAAAACATGCTGTTTCGCATAGCTTTCGAAGCTGTCAGCCCAATGAATATCCCATCCCACAGATAGCATGGCGTACTCAGAAGCGGAAACAAAACCATCCAAAACAAATAGGGCCGTGTTGCTGCAATCACATCTTCCTGGTTGGTGAATACTCGTAAAAGTTGTTCGCCAAAACCTCCATAGCTTATCGCAAATAGCAATGCCAAACCCATGCCCCAAACGAAAGTCAACTGAATAGCTTTATTCGTTTTTGCTTTATCCTTCGCTCCCGCATATTTTCCTACCAAACTTTCAGATGCAAAAGCAAATCCATCTACACCATAAGACATCCAATTCAAGAACTGTAATAAGATAACATTGGCTGCCAAGATTAACTCTCCTTCAGAGGAGCTTTGACTGTAGAAGTAACCAAACGAAAAAGTCAGAAAAAACGTTCGCAAAAAAATATCGCTATTCACTTGCAAAAACCTTTTCAACTCGTCCCACTTCAATAGCGTTACATCTTTTAAATAGTCAAAATAAGATCGGTAGCCCGTCAAAAACAAAATGATCGCCAGTAACAAACCTGCATACTGTGCCCCCAATGTACCATAGGCTACACCGTCAACATCCCAACCCAAATTATGTACCAGATAAAAACTAAGACCGATATTCACACTATTGATAAAAATGGTAAGTATCAACGGATAGATGGCATTTTGCATCCCAAAAAACCAGCCCATAAAAGCATACAATGCTAAACTAGCTGGTGCGGCCCATATCCGTACATAAAAATACCGTGATACCAGTTCGCGTTGCTCCCCTTCTGCATTCATCAGAGTAAAACTTAGTTCACCGAGTGGCCACTGCAAACTCATCACCAAAACCGCTAATACCATCGCAATCATTAATGAACGGCCCATCACCGCCATAATCCCTGGCGCATTTTGTTGCCCAAATGCCTGCGCAGTCATACCGGTCGTCCCCATCCGTAAAAACCCAAAATTCCAGTAGATAAAGTTAAAAATCATCGCGCCTATCCCCACTGCACCAATATGCACTTCTGAAAGACGCCCCATAAGCGCAGTATCTACCGTACTTAGCAAGGGCACTGATATGTTGCTCAGGATATTAGGAATAGCAAGCCTCAATATTTCCTTATTCATCTTTTTTGGTTTTTGCGAATAATAGCCCTTCGGCACTTCTCCTCTGACCAGACCCAACAAATACTCATTCGAATTTCTTTGGGAACGCTTTTTCAGCTAAATTTGCTAGCCATGTAGCCAGCCCTTTGCGCTGGCTGACAATGAAAACACATAAATCAGGAGTCAAATCCGCATCAAAAGTAGCATTCAAACCGAATATGAAAATCAAAGTCGGCATTTTTTTTGGCGGGCCATCCAGAGAACGGGAAATTTCCTTCGCGGGCGGTCGTACAGTCTATGACAACCTCAACAAATCTATCTTTGAACCCATCCCTATTTTTGTGGATTCCCACAAAAATTTTATCCTGCTCGATTGGCAGTATATCTACAAGGGAAGTATTCGCGACTTCTACCCTCCCGTGGACCGACTCCCTGAGTCCCCCAATGGTTTTCAGGTATATCTGGAAAGTATGGGCGATTTATCTGATGAACAACAAGCAGAAATCATTTCAAGCGTGGGCCAATCTTTAAGCCCCGAAGACCTTGCCAATAAAATTGACATTGCTTTCCTTGCTCTGCACGGCGTGTATGGTGAAGACGGCCAATTGCAAAAAGAATTGCAAGACTTAGGTATTCCTTACACAGGCAGCGGTATACGGGCCAGTCAAATCGGTATGGACAAAGCCGTCCAAAAAGAGTTGATGGGACAATCGGGCTTTCCTCGGCCTAAAGTGCAGGTCATTAGTAAAGAAGCCTGGTTTGAAGGCGATGCAGATGAATTGTACCAATCCGCTATCAGTACCATCGGCTTTCCAATGGTAATTCGCCCGGCTAACCAAGGTTCCTCCATCGGCGTATCGATTATTGATGAAGAAGAAGGCCTTTCACAATTCGAACATTATATCAATCGGGCATTTTTCAGAGAATTGATACTAACGAACGACTGGAATGCCAAGGCTCAGGGCCAAAAAATTGCTTTCATACGGGAACTAACTGACATCCGTCATGGCCTTGGGTTTCCACTAAATGTCAAAATCCAGGAAGAAACACAAACACTCTATCATCCGGAAGCACTACTCACTTGGCTGGATGAGGCTTGCGCCAAATCAGAAAATGAAAATACACTGATTGAACTGAATGCTCACCTGGATGAAGAAAAGGTTATCATCGAAGAATTTATCGATGGCCGTGAATTTAGCTGTATCGTTGTACGAAAAGAAGATAGTTCGGTCGTTGCACTCCCGCCTACTGAGATCAAAAAAGGCAAGGAAGTCTTCGACTATCGTTCTAAATATTTGCC
>JALEHC010000583.1 GCA_022763215.1 Saprospiraceae bacterium | reverse complement strand
CTACCCGTCGATCTGGATTTGCCGGAACAGGCAAACCATTTTCAAAGAATTTACGAGAATCCCGAAGAATATCCTCTGAAATATTACCTAGGTTGATGTATAATCTACCTTCCCGATCCGCCGTATTAGGTGCGGGTTGGGTAGGGTCTTCTTCATCCAAGAAAGGTGATAACATCCAAAATTCCAAGAACTCAATATTGGCGGTTTGGAAGTCATTCGTCGTCAGTGCCCGCATAATACCTCCCCAGCGCGTTTCCGGGTCATTCAGCACCATTGAATCACCGATAAAGCTAGTACCTTCTGTATAGCCCGGATATCCTTCTGGAACATCAAAGTTATAAGGTCCACGTTCATCTGGATAAAAAGATAAATCAAGTGTCTGGATGTTTGGTAATTGATCAGGCGTAAGCTGCAAATTCGGGAAAACCTCTTGCTGAGGTACACGGCTGGTATATGGATTGGTATCATCGCCTGCAGCTGAACTACGCGCACTTGGGTCGATACGATACCAATTTAAACGAGCTCGGTTTGCACCGGAACGAATATCGTTTACCAAATCTGATTCCGGAAAGAGTGGGTTATTATTAGCACCATCATTTTGAGGTACACTGGCCAAGAACCAGTTGGTAGCTGGCTGACGCAAATCAAAGCTACTGTTACTCCCTTCAAAATCATCCACATAAACTACCCCACCTCTATCTCGACTATTTTGATTAATGGCTCTAGAGTGGCCCGGCTGCAAGACGGCTGTTTCTGCCGTAAAGGCAATATTGGATGGTGCAGTAGTAGATAATAGCGGTATCGCATCCACGGCTCTAGTCAGCCAGGGTGCTTCTTTGCTCATATTCATGTCGAGCCCGTAAATCCGGTTGTTGATCGGATCATCACCAATATTTACCTTTTGTGTAAACGGACGTTCGAAAAGTTGTAAGAAAGTCGCACCAATATTAAAGTTTTCACTTCTGGAATAATCCGCTCTTAAACCAAGCATGGTTTTTGTCTGGAAACCAAATAGTGTGTTATCCTCGAAAGAAACGTTGACGGGTACCCCTGATTCCAAGATGGCATCATTCAGAATTCGTACTCGACCAATGTTATAATCCACTTCATAATCCTGGCCTTCTCTCAAAATCTGCCCACCAGCAGATACCGTAACAGAACCCGGTGGAATGTTGAAGGCTCCAAGTGATATTTCGTTGGAAACACTCGATTTGTATTGTCCTCGAATAACAAATCGGTTATCCTCGGCAATTTCCTGTGCTTGGAATATGGTTAGGTCATATAGTTCTTCGAAGACGTATTCGTCCACTGCTTCTGGGTCAGGTCCGTCACGTTGGAGCTCATTGGCCAGGCTTTCGCCAAATGGTTCAAGCACCGGGAACATAATACGGCCATTTCGGGGGTTAATCGTAACCCCCGGAACGAAGTCGAAGACTCCATCGGGTTGGGGGTCCCCCTGCACGTTGAGGTTATCGAGATTAAATAGTCTAAGAAGTGGTTCTCCTGCACGGCTAGAAGTCGGGAGGAAACGCTTATCCCCCTTACCTGGATCTTCGTAGAAGATGTCCAGCTTGAAATCTTCCTGATTAACCTGAAAAGCACCGATGGAATAAACGTTTTTCATCATCAAATCCCAGGTAGGCAAGTCTGTACGCTGGGTTGTACTTTTCAACATTTTCACAAAAAGCACTTTCAAGGTCGTGTCTACAGAAGTACCTTCCACGTTGTTGGCAAGTTCACCAACCTTAAAAGTTTCTCCATTATAAGTATACTGAAAAGATACCCCTAATACCTGATCCGGACGAACATTAATATTTAATGAGATAAAACCCAAGTCTGGGTTGAAGGTATATTCGTTTGGATCTAGTTTACGAGCACTTACTTTTTCAAAGTCTTTAGCTTGCGAATAATTTAAAGGTGCAGCTTGCAAGGAAGAAACCACCTGATCAATTTCACGAATATTTGGGGTGTTGATCAACTGGTCATAAAGTCCGTTAGCACTATTATCCGGTAGTGCACGACCATCACAGATTTCCTGATAACGAGGGTCCTGAAAAGCCGGTGTATTTGTACTGGTAAAATTGGAAGCTGTCGGTTCCCCTAAATCGGCTAAAGCTACGATATCACGAACGTTTTCCACTTCATTTCGGTCATTGGTGATCCAGACTTCCAGATTTTCAATGCGGAATAAAGACTTGATCTGCGGCAGGTTAGTTAGGTTGCCTTCGAAGGCATCGCGATTGTAATGCGAAAGAAAGAAGTGACGATTTTCGTCATATTCATCAGCACGTACTTCAAATTCCTGTACCTGAGCACCACCCTGAATCTGAAGATTTTCCCGTTGTGAACGCTGCTGAGAAGCAATAGCGGTTAGTCGAAGATAACCAAATTGCAATTCTGTTTTGATACCGAAGAGACTTTGTGCTCCCTGTATCAGCGTTCCCCGTAAGGGAAGACTTACGTTACCCGCTTCGATTTTTTTAATGATTTCATCTTCGCTGAAGAGGTCACTATTATAATCCAGTTTGATTTGGTTATCAAAATCGAAGGTAGCATTGGTATTATAGTTGGTAGTTAGATTTAGTTTTTCTCCGATTTTACCAGTCACATTCATCTGGATGTTCATATCGAAGTCAAAACCACCTTGAGTTCTTTGTCTTTCTGTCAGGATAGGATTTTCCACCCGTTGAAAGTCTACCCCGAAAGTCAAGTCAATATTACCCTGCGGCCGGATATCGACAGTGGTACCACCAAACAATCGATCGAGGAGGCTACTCTCCACATCAAACTTGGCTAAGGGGTCTAATTCTTGGGGCCCATCCCCATCATTATTGATACCTGCGAGTTGGTTGAAATAATCTCGTTCCTCCTTTTTCCGTCGATACTCGATGTATTCGTCAAAAGACAAATAAGTTGGCGGGCGGAAATTGAGATCACCAATACGTTCATTGATGATATAATTGCCACTGGCCGGGTCGTATTCGATTGTTTTTTCGATGGAAGAAGGGTCCTTCAGGTCGAATGGATTCTGGCTGGGATCATTGACAAAGTCTCCGTATCGATCTTGAATACCGGGTATGGTATCCTGTTGAGGAGCGGAGATGATCGTCTGATTATAGGGATCTTCCAGATTTGTGCGCGAAGCAAAGGCGGTAACAGAGGCGACAAAAGTAGCCAAGCTGATAACGATTAGTAATCTACTCATAACAATAAACATGGGATTCTTTCGAATCATTTATTACTTGCTGTTTCAAACATATCGGCAATCAGGCTGTTAAATTATAACAGTTGATGTCCGAAGTACGGTGCAATACAATCCTTAAACGGACATTAGTGGGCAATTTTACCCAGTCCTTGAATTTTAACAGTTGTAACCTTTCTACCGGGAGGGGCAATTAGCCATATCAGTCGTTAGCTCATTTGTTTCAAGGCTAGTTTGATGAGGGCTTCTGCACCGGTGGCAGTAGGGTTATCTTTTATTATTTTATTTAACACTTTTTGTACTTGAGTACGGTTAAATCCGAGTGCGACCAGTGCAGATAACGCCTCTTCTCTAGCAGTATTGTCCGAAGGCAATACAGATAGTGGTTCATCCCCGGATTCTTTCAATATTTTGTCTTTCAAATCCAAAATGATACGTTTAGCTGTTTTAGGGCCGATCCCTTTAACGCGCTTGAATGCGTTAACATCTTCCCCGACAATTGCCGCACGGATTTCATCCGGATTGAGGCTCGACAAGCAAATCTGAGCAGTACTTGGTCCGACGCCTGACACAGAAATCAAGTGTCGAAACAAACTACGTTCGCTCGATTGTGAAAACCCATAAAGTGTGTGACTGTCTTCTTTGATATGTAGATAGGTAAGAATTTTGACCTTCTCCAGCTTCTCAATTTCAGCGTAGGTAAACAAACTTATGTTTACGTGGTATCCTACACCTCCTACTTCTACAACAATGAACGTCGGATTCTTGAAGGTTATTTCTCCTTTGAGGTATGTTATCATATTTATTTGCTCTGAACCACAGTTTTGTTTGCTAGCTTACAGCCAATGCTATCTCTCTGAATAAAACCTGAAAGAGTATTTTTTAGCAGATCACGAAGGTACAAAAACTGTATCAATAAGCAGTTCGGGCAGCTTTGGTTTCAGGCTTTTTTCTTCACCCTCAAGTCATATTCCGCAATCCAGGCGTCATCTTCCCCTCGTTTTTACACTGCTTTTGGTTTTATCTGACAACTTTATTCCCACTCAAAAGCAACTCATCGCCTATTTTTTATCTTTGCACTCATTCCGAAATCAACAATTTATTTGATATGAATATCTTATTACTCGGTAGCGGCGGGCGCGAAAGCACTTTCGCTTGGAAAATGAAGCAAAGCCCGCTCTGCGATCAGCTATTCATCGCACCTGGCAATGCCGGTACGCAAACATACGGCACCAACCTCAACCTTAATCCGCTTGACTTCGAAGCGGTCAAAGCCAGTGTACAGGCCAATAACATTCAGATGGTAGTCGTTGGTCCAGAAGCTCCTCTGGTAGAAGGTATTTATGATTTCTTTCAGGCAGATGAAGCATTACAACATATTCATATCATCGGGCCATCCAAAGAAGCAGCCCAATTGGAAGGTTCTAAGGCTTTCGCCAAATCCTTCATGGAAGAATTCAACATTCCTACAGCTGCTTATCAGGAATTCACACTAGCTAGCTTGCAAGCAGGGCTAGATTATATAGACCAACAAACACCGCCTATTGTGCTCAAGGCAGATGGGCTAGCGGCTGGTAAAGGGGTTTTGATTCTGGATGACAAAGAAGAAGCCAAACAAGAACTCAAAGCTATGCTGGAAGGCAAATTTGGCCAAGCCAGTAATAAAGTAGTTATCGAAGCTTTTCTGAAGGGCATCGAGTTCTCTGTTTTTGTACTTACCGATGGTAAAAGCTGGAAATTACTTCCGGTAGCCAAAGATTATAAGCGTATTGGCGAAGGCGATACTGGACTCAATACCGGAGGTATGGGCGCTGTTTCGCCTGTTCCTTTTGTCGATGAAGCACTAATGAAAAAAGTAATCGATCGCATCATTCAACCAACGATTGATGGTATCGATAAGCGCCAGCTTATTTATAAAGGCTTTGTTTTCTTTGGCCTAATCAATGTCGGAGGTGATCCTTATGTGATTGAATATAACTGTCGAATGGGAGATCCCGAGACAGAAGTTGTCTTTCCAAGACTTAAAAATGACTTGGTTGCGCTAATGAAAGACATGGACGAAGGTACGCTCGATAAGCACACCATTGAAGAAGAAGAGCGTTCGGCAGCAGCCGTAATCCTTGTATCTGGCGGTTATCCGGAAGCTTACGACAAAGGCAAAGTCATTACGCAAATGGATGCAGTTGAAGGAAGTCTGGTCTTTCATGCCGGAACGAAAGAAAAGGATGGCCAGATCGTCACGAACGGAGGCCGAGTCATTGCCTTGACCTCATTTGGTGCTGATTTTGCGCAAGCGGTAGCCATTTCCAAAACAAATGCAGAAAAAATACAATTTGAAGGCAAATACTATCGTACAGATATAGGATTTGACCTTTAATCTATGGAGCTTTCTGTACACCAACTTAACCAAATTGTTAATGGCCAGCTCAAAGAGGCCACCTCTTTACCAAGCATAAAAAAGGTAGTCACCGATAGCCGACAATTAATCGGTGCAGATCAGACCATATTTTTTGCATTGGTTGGGCCTCATTTTGATGGTCATCAGTTCATAGCGTCTTGTTATGAGCAGGGGGTTCGCTGCTTTGTAGTGCAGAAACAGCCGGAAGTAACGACTTTCCCGGAAGCTTCTTTTATCGTAGTCGATCATACACTTCGGGCCTTGCAGCAATTAGCAGCCTGGCGGCGGCAACAATTTCTGGGCACAGTCGTCGGTATTACTGGTAGCAATGGCAAAACCATTGTCAAAGAATGGCTTTGGCAGTTACTTTTCCCCAAAAATAATTTGCTGCGCAGCCCAGGCAGTTACAATTCGCAGGTGGGTGTTCCTCTTTCCGTTTTGCAACTAGAGCCTGGTTATGAACTTGCTATTTTCGAGGCGGGTATTTCCCGAAAGGGAGAAATGGAAAAGCTGCAAGCTATCATACAACCTACCATCGGTATCTTCACCAATATTGGCTCGGCACATGACGAAGGTTTTAGTGATCGCATTGAAAAAGTGCGTGAAAAAATTCGCTTATTTCG
>JALEHC010000582.1 GCA_022763215.1 Saprospiraceae bacterium | reverse complement strand
GTTTTTTGTACCATGATTCAGGTTTTTTAGATACAACTAACGGGTTTAGGAATACCGGCAATGCGGCTAGCTTTTTTTAGTGGGCCATCTGGAAATAACTGGTAAAATTCCTTAATACTTACTACTCCGCTTTTTCCTACTTTTCGGATAGTCAATGCTATTTCATTTCTGACTTGTTCTTGTAGAAAATCAATCACTTCCCAGTGTTTATCAGTCAGCTCTATGCCTTCTTCTTCGGCGATCGCCTGAGCGATATCTTTATTCCAGTCTGCCAAATTGATCAGGTAACCTTCTTCATTCAAGGCTACATCGACTCCTGCGTATGTTTTTTCCATTGTTGTTAAGATTGTATAGTTTGAGAAACTTTTTTCTGAATGTCTTTTCCGGCTGTTTTCATTTCGGCACTAACAAATGGTATGGTTTTGCCGGTAATCAGCATATTCCAATATACCCAGCGGAAAGCCAGCTTTCCGAGGTGATTAGCGCGGGTTTCTTTAAGCAATTTCATTGGACCAATTCCCGGAATTGGGAAAGTGCCAGGTACGGGCTCTTGTACATAATTGAAATCAATCAATAATGCTTTGCCGCCACCAGTTTCGATAAAACAGTTGGAATGTCCGTCAAAGCTGGCATCCATTGGTTTGCCTGCGATATAATTCAAGATATTATGCTCCAGCACTTCTGCCTCAAAGTGAGCCACAGAACCCGCTTTGGAAGCTGGTAAATTGGTCGCATCACCGATTACAAAAATGTTATCACTGACCAAACTTTGTAGGGTATGTTTATCCGTCGGTACAAAATTGAGATCGTCTCCTAAACCACTTCGTTCAATAGCTGGATCTCCCATATTGGTCGGGACCGTCACCAGCAAGTCGTACTCGACTTCTTTACCACCGTAATCCACAATTTTGTTATGGGTAGTATCTACTTTCTCGATATTGAAGTTGGGAACAATGCGGATATTTTTTTGCTCCAGCAAATACCCGAGTTCTTTGGCTGCTCTTGGCTTCGTAAATGCGCCATCCATCGGGGTCACGAAAGTGATATCCACCTGCTCGCGCATATTTTTATTTTTGAAAAAAGAATCTGCCAGGAATGCAAATTCCAGTGGTGCTACCGGGCATTTGATTGGCATTTCACTGATGTGAACGACCATCTTGCCGCCTGGCCACTCCATCAATTTTTTACGAAGTTTGCTGGAGCCTTCAAAAGTGTAAAAATCAAAAATAGATTTTTGCCATTCTTCACCCAGCATTCCTTCAATTTCCCAAGGTGCAATATCTGTTCCGGTAGCAATAATCAATAGATCGTAAGGCAAGACCTGGCCGTCTTCCAGCGCAACTTGTTGCTGATCCTTGTCAATCAGGTCAATTTTTGATTGCACCAATTTTACACCTTTCGGAATAAATCGAGCACCTTCTTTGACCACATGTTCAGGTTGGTAAATATCGAATGGTAAGAATAAAAAACCAGGTTGGTAATAATGGTCTTTTTCTTTGTCGACAATGGTGATCGACCATTCTTTTTGGGGAAGCTTTTTGTAAAGCTTGTTTGCCATAATAGTACCCGCCGTGCCGGCACCAAGGATCAGTAGATTTTTCATCTCGTTGTTTGCTTTTACTGTTTCAAAGGTATAAGTATGACATGCGGCATACCTTGATGAAACTCAACAGACAACTTGACTTTTCGCACTTTCGTGAAAAATCCCCCTCTTGAAATAACAAAAGGAGGATTTTTTAAATGTTAATCGTTTAGTGCCTTTAGTATTTCTGCGGCTTCCACTCTTTGGCGGTAATCGCCACCTTCAGAAGCTGCAAAAGTGATGATTCTATCCTGATTGACCACAAATGTGGCTGGTACAGGTAGTTTACCGCTTTGATCACTGTAAAAGCTGTAAAAATCATAACCGAGGTCTTTCATAGCCTTTAAGGAAGCGGCACCATATTCAAAAACGGTGGTATACTGCTTGGTAGTCTGATTTCCAGCATCACTCAATACCTCGAAAGACAGTTCGTTTTTTTGTTGCATATCTAGGGAATGATCTGGTGTTTGCGGAGAAATAGCCACTAATTGAGCACCCATTCCATGTATCTGATCCAGGATACTTTGGTATTGCTTCAATTGAAGATTACAGTAAGGGCACCAGGCTCCCCTGTAAAAAGTAAGCACAACAGGCCCGCTTTTCAGCAAATCTGTTAAGTTCACTTGTGCATTTTTTGCATTAGGCAAACTAAATAGAGGGGCCGTGTCTCCTTTTTTCAATTTTAAAGGCTTCGTATGCTCGTGTCCCAAGCGTTCGGCTTCGTCATTAAATACTTTCAACTGCTCAGCCGGAAGCATACCTTCTAACTGTGTGATCAGTTCTTGTAGCGCTTGCTGGTAAGATGGATTTGTTTGTACAGACATGATTTTATTGTTTGGTTTTACAATTATTGTCTATACAAATATGCAGCGTTCAGGAAGCTGCTTCTATTCGAAATCCGTCAGAAATACCAATAATCGATCATTAGTTATCGAGTATATTTCTTTGTTTGGAGAGCATATATTGTTTGGGGGACTGGCCGGTTTTACCTCTAAACTCTTTGATGAAATAAGAAATATTTTCATATCCGACTTCATAAGCCAAATCGGTTACACGCATTTCTTTGTCATTGATCAAATCGACTGCTTTATCGAGTCGTTTTTCTTTGATCCATTTTTGTGGTGTGGTATTGAAGTAATGCTTAAAATCACGTCGGAAAGTACTCAGGCTTCTTCCGGTTAGGTAGGCATAATCTTCCATCTTCAGTGGCTTATCATAATTATGCTCCATGAATGCTTTGATATTTCTTTTTTGCGGAAGCGTAAGCCGAAATAGAAAATTGGCAAATTCTTGTTCCTTTGCTTGGGCATTCAATAGATAAAGCAATTCCAGAATTTTCAGGCTTAAAAATTGTTTGCCGCCAATTCCTTGTTGTTGATAAATATCGAGCAGACTTTCTGCAAACAAGCGAATATTGGGTACCAAACCAAATTTTAAATGATCAGGAACTTTTTTTCTTGAAACTTCACCTACTCTTGAATTTGATAAAAATTCCTGAATGATTAAATCATCAAAGTAGAAGAGGACACTTTTGAAAGGTTTTTCATCTGGTAAGAGGTCAGATACATAATAAAGGCCCCGCGGTAGGAATAGTATTTCATTTTTTTTAACTTTAATGACTTGATCTTCATACGTTCTGATACGTTGCTCCCCTTCTAATACGATAGATACCACATGGTTGGACACATAGCCTTCCCTATTTTCAAGGGGTTGTGCCAGTTCCTTCGTCAATATACATACATTACCATCTCGGAAAATTGTCTTGACGGCAGGACTATCAAATAAGCGTTGTGGTATTAGAATCATAAGTTTTTATGCAAAATGCGCGAATTGTGCATCTTAAAATAGTCGAAAACAAGCAGAAATAACAAAACGGCACCATTTTATTTAAACCTGATTATTCATAATTGTCCTTCGGGACATTTCATAACACCAAAAACACCAACAATGAAAGCCCAACACCTAATTATTACCCTGGCTTTTCTCTTTTCTTCTGTTCTCGCTTTCGCGGAAACCAATCCCAAATGGGAAGAAGAACTTCGCAATCAACTTCATACCTTACTAGGTAATGAATATGTTCAAATCGGAGATTTTGATGTATCCACGGAGAAGCGCAGCGCAAGTGCGCAAGCTTCTATACTTGGCGTAAAAAACGTTCGCCTAAACGTTCGATTTCACGACAATAATAGGCTGGCCGAATTAGAGGCACATTTCCCGAAAGGGGAAGGTCCTTCAATCTCTGATCGCCATTTGCGTAAGCTAGGCGGAAAACGAATGCAGCAACTTATCCCAAAAGAACTCGATCGTGGTCTAATGCTTGAACAGCTTGGCTTTCGCCAGAATAAAGACGAATCGAGCATTGAACAACTCAACTTGACCTTTACCACAAACCAAAGTTGGCAATTGCTTGATAACAAGCATTTTAGTCTTGATCAATTGAGGTTTTACTTCGAGGTGCTTCATCCCAATCACGAGAGTAACCGTCAAATCGCCGGCGAATTGATCGGTATGAGCAGCCTGAGCAACTTGCCACTTTTGCTAAAAGCAAGATTGGAAGAACAAAAAGAAGCTATGGTCTTTACCGGCAATACCACAGGTATTCGCCTGCAAAAAGGTCTGCATCAATTAGCAGGTAGCAGTCTGACCAATTCCCTGTCTATTCCGGATGCCATGCTGGACCTGCAGCTCGATGAGGTGGAAGTCAAATTGGCACCTTACAAAAAATGGATGGCTTTACAAGGCATCAGTAATCTGGGCAGGGTAGAGGCGTTTGTACAAAAGCAGCAAAAGAAGAAGGAGCCCTATTTTTATACCGTGGTGATTCAACCACCAGCAGATTTTAAACTGTCAAAACTGCATTCAAAATTATCATCCTTAGATGGCATTAGTTTGGCCAATCAAAAAATTGTACTGAGTTCAGAAAAGAAATCCAAAAAGGAAAGTTCTAAAATTCCGAGTTTAAGCCAGATCAAATCGGGCATTCAAAAAGGTTGTCAGTTAGTAGCGCGAATTGATCTGACCAAACTACGCCTTGAGCATTTGTTGAAAGTGAAAGAACTTGTCGTCAGCAGTCCACTCACCAAGCATTTGGATGGAGTTGTTCTGGAAACCGCACTGGATACGGATTTGGCACTTGGAGACAACGCCAAACTGGAGCAAGTGCAATTCCGAATCCAGCCTTCCCCGGCTGACTTCGCGATCTCTTTGGCAGGAATTCTTTTCACGAAAGTGGGAAAAGACGAGCTTGAATTTAAAGGTGCAGTAGAATTAGCGCTAAGCGATCAAAGTCTCAACTTTATGGCCTTGATGAATGGCCTTTGGCGAGATCCGCTTGGCGCAAAAGGTTTGAGCATGGAGGATGTCGGCATTCAAATGGGGGCCAGTTTTTTGACTGCCCCTGCAATTCTACCGAATGTTGCCCTTACGGGAAATATTGCACTAGGTGAATTTCGCGGAAGCGGTACGATCGCCTTTGACACCCGTAATCCGACCAAATCAATGTTGGCAGTTGGGTTTAATGAGATACAATATGCAGCTTTGGTCAGAGGACTGATGCATCCAAATGTCGTTCGCAAAATACCCCGCAAAACAATGGAAACGCTTGAGAAGATAAGTATGAGTGATGTGGAAATGGAAGTGGTTCCTCAGCCTTTGGTAGTGCTTGATAAACGTTATGATCCAGGATTTAAGGCGGCAGGTGCCATTAATGTAATCGGGCTGAAAGGAAGTGCAGATGTGGATATTGACTACGAGAATGGCATCTATGCGGGAGGGGCTGTCGATCCGCTTGACTTAGGCTTTTTCAAGCTAAAAGGAGCGGATGGTAATGCCAAGCCTGGGCTAATCATCGACTTGCGCAAAAATAAAAGTCCCAAAGTAGCCATCAATGGCCTTGTAAGTCTGTTAGGGCTGCAAGCCCAAACGGATGTAGAGGTATTACCAAATGGATTTCGATTTAAAATCGGGGGGAAAGTATTCCACCTATTTGAAAGCGACATTCAAGCAAGTGGCTCCAATTTGGAACGAGCAGGAGATATGCAACTTCGCGTCAGCATGAAAAACGACCTGCTCAACTTTATTGACCAAAATGCGACTCGCCTGATTACGGAAAAGACGGAAGGTGCTATTCAAAAGCTAACCACTGCGCAGAAGAACCTGACAAATGCCCAAACTAAAGTCAAAGAAATCAATAAATTGATCAAGTATCAGCGCAAGGAGGTGAAAAAAGAACAAGCCGAAAAACGCAAAAAATACGATGCTGCCAAACGAAAAGTAAAGGCGGCAGAAAAAAAGGTAAATTCTCTCAACAAAGAAATTAATCGACT
>JALEHC010000581.1 GCA_022763215.1 Saprospiraceae bacterium | reverse complement strand
GATAATCCGGGCTTTACTGGGCCTTTTCAGACCAATCAGGCACTGGCTTCCGCCGAATACCTTTTTGAAGGCCAATGTTACAAATGTGAAGATGTGGACGTCGATGAGCAAGGGCGAATTTATGGGGCCAGCGAAGACGGCCACATTTACCGATTCACTCAGGGCCAGCGCGATACTTTTGCATTCACCGGAGGCCGGCCATTAGGCATGCACTTCGATTCTCTTGGGTATTTGCTGGTTGCTGATGCACAAAAAGGACTGTTGCGTATTAGCCCTTCCGGGCAAATCACAAGCTTGGCTAGCGGTTATGAAGACTACACCTTCCGCTTCGCGGATGACCTGGATATTTCGCCTGACGGCAAAATCTACTTCACTGATGCTTCCAACCGCTTTAGCATAGACCAATATAAATTTGATCTGTTAGAGCATCGACCAAATGGCAGTTTTTATGAATATGACCCGGCCAGTCAACAGTTAACTCGTTTGCTGGATGGTTTATATTTTGCCAATGGCGTGGCCGTAAGTGCAGATGGTAGTTATGTACTGGTCAATGAAACAGGCACTTATAATGTGCTCAAATACTGGCTAAAAGGACCCTTGCGTGGCACTAAAGAAAGTTTTATCGAGAATTTGCCCGGTTTTCCAGATGGCATTTCCAGAGGAAGTGACGGTATTTTTTGGATTGGCTTTACTTCTCCGCGACAACCACTACTCGAATGGTTATCTGATAAACCCTTCCTTCGGAAAGTAGCGGGCAGATTACCTACATTCCTTCAACCCGAACCAGTGGACTACAGCTTTGTAATCGGGCTGAATGAAGACGCAGAAGTCGTCTACAACCTACAAGACCCTGAAGGCCATTTTGCTCAGATTAGCAGTGTGCAGGAAAAAGATGGTTTCCTTTATTTTGGTTCACTTGGTGAAAACGGCATTGGCCGTTTACCAAGGCCGGAGTAGCTTATACCTCAGGTACCTTATCAAACCACGGATAAGCCTCTTCCAGTTGTCGAGCTAGCTGCAGCAGTAGTCCGTCTTGTCCCATAGCCGCAGTAAGCATCACGCCCACAGGCAAGCCGTCAGCGGTTTGATGTAGAGGAACGGACATGGCCGGTTGTCCGGTCATATTGGCGAAAGCCGTATAGGGAATGTATTGGAAAATTTTATCGGCCAACTGTTCAATATTTGCTCGAACCAGACTTCCCATTTTGATCGTATTGATAAAATCAACCAGTCTTTTTTCAGAAGCACTTGGTTGCAAGGCTCCAATATCAAAAGGCGGTAAAGCGACCACACTGGTAAGCGTCAGATCATAATTTTGGTGAAAATCAGCGATTCGTCTGGAAATCTCATTCCAGCGTCGCTTGTACACCGCATACTCCATACCTGAAAAAGTCTTTCCAAGTAAATATTGAATATAAGTATTGGCTTCTACATCTTTGCCCACTTTTATTTTTCGACCCAAAAATTCTTGTAGTTCGTGAACGGTGGCGGCTGTTTCTGTTAATACGATATACAGAAAAGTTTTGGTAAGGTCTTCTTTTTGGAAGGGCAGATTGACTTCTTCCACCTGATGGCCAAGTGCTTCCAGCTTTTTAGCTGCATCATGCACTGCCTGTACACATTCCTGATCTATTTGTCCTCCCAAGGTATGTTGGGTAGAATAGGCAATTTTGAGTGGCCTTGGTGCTATTTGTATCTGCGAAAGCAAACGCTCCTTCGGCGGTTGAATAATGTACGGATCACCCGGAAAACTGCCCATGCATGCATCCAGGAAAGCTGCCGTATCGCGCACACTTCTGCTCACACAACCTTCTACCACCGCTCCTGACCATCCTTCCCCTGTTTGTGGGCCCAAACTTAGCATTCCTCTGCTTGGCTTTAAGCCAAATAAACCATTACAACTGGCAGGTACGCGAATAGAACCACCGCCATCACTAGCTGTGGCAATCGGAACGATACCAGCAGCCACAGCAGCACCCGAACCACCACTAGAACCACCAGCGGTTTTATTGATATTCCACGGATTGCGCGCAGGGCCATAAAATTCTGGCTCTGTAAAAGGCGCAAGCCCCAATTCGGGTGTATTGGTACGCCCCATAAATAAGAAACCGGCTTTGCGTAGCTGCTCGGTGAGGTAACTGTCTTTTTCGGAAGTATAATCCTGCCACCCGGCACTGCCTTTCGTCAGTCGTCGCCCCTGAATGTGGTAGCTCAAGTCTTTTATCAAAAACGGAATGCCTGCAAAAGGTGCATTTGGCGAAAGCCTGCTGATCATTTCGCGACTATAATCATACCATTTTTGGGTAAGCGCGTTGATTTTGGGATTGACTTGCTCCGCTCGTTCAATTGCCAGATCGAGTAATTCTTCTGGTTTGATCTTTTTTGCTTTGATCAATTGGCTTAATCCGAGGGCATCATATTGTCGGTATTCCGAAAAATTCATACGGGTAGTTTGTACTTTATACTAAATTTGGCAGCAAATCTGAAAATAGTAATTCTTTATGAATCAGTCACTACATCAGGCCTATTCTGCTACTGACTTTCGTCAAATGGGCTACCAGCTCGTCAATTTGCTAGCAGACCATTTGGCTTCACGCCAAGAAGAAAATAATTTTCCCGCCATCAACTGGCGTGATCCAGAGGAAGAACTGGACTTTTGGCGAAAAGATTTGGCAAGTGAAACGCCTTCCCCACCTATTGATTTTTTCAAAACGGTACTCGATCATTCTGTCGAATTGCACAATCGTCGATATATGGGGCATCAGATTAGCCCGCCAGTTCCAATGGCTGCCTTAGCTGGATTTTTGAGTGACTTTCTGAATAATGGCATGGGCGTTTATGAAATGGGACAAGCAGGCTCGACACTAGATAAAGTAGTCATTGATTTTGTGGCTCAGTATCTTGGTTATGATAAAAAAGCTGAAGGAATACTGACTTCGGGAGGCACGCTGGCAAACCTGACCGGATTGTTGGCTGCCCGCAAAGCCAAAGCTCCGGCGGATGTTTGGAATGAAGGCCATCAGCAGCCCTTGGCTTTGATGGTATCTGAGCAAGCACACTATTGTGTAGATCGCGCGGTGCGCATCATGGGGTGGGGCGAAGCAGGTATCATTAAGGTGCCGACGGATAATCATTTCAGAATGAAAACAGAGCTACTTCCGGAATATTTGGCGAAAGCCGAAGAAGCGGGTGTCAAAGTTATTGCCGTTGTTGGAAGTGCATGTACTACTTCGACTGGTTCATTTGATGATTTGGAAGCTATCGCTACTTTTTGTCAGACCAATGATTTGTGGTTTCATGTAGATGGTGCACATGGAGCGGCCAGCATATTTTCGAAGCGTTTCCGGCATTTGGTCAAAGGCATTGAGCAGGCCGACTCGGTAGTGATGGATTTTCATAAAATGTTGATGACACCTTCCGTAACTACCGCTTTGGTGTTTAAGAATGGTTCGGATAATTATGCTTGTTTTAGCCAGCAGGCACAGTACTTGTGGGAACAACAAGATCAAAGTGAATGGTACAACATGGCCAAACGTACGTTTGAGTGCACCAAACTGATGATGAGCCTAAAAGCTTACAGCCTGATCCGCACCTACGGTGCTCAATTATTTGATGATTTTGTGAGTACGTGTTATGAAAATGGGCAGTTGTTGGCCAGTAAGATTCAGCAACATCCAGAAATAGAATTGGCGGTACAGCCAGATTGTAATATCGTTTGTTTTCGGTTTGTACCAATGGTGAAAGATAAAGACCAGCTTTGCAAAATTAATGAACGCATACGCAGATTGATGCTGGAAGATGGTCGTTTTTACATCGTTCAGACTGTTTTGAACGGCCAAAGTTGGTTGAGAGTAACGCTTACCAATCCATTTACTCGTGGGGAAGATTTGCAAGAAATGCTGAGTACCGTGGTAAGAACCGGACAAGAAATTTTGGCGAAAGCCAAAAGATGATAAAGGCAGCAAGTATTCGAAAAGAGATTAGCTGAAATTCCTTACTTTAGTGATAGATTAGCAGAGTACGCTCTGCTGATAGTTTACCGTTAAAAATTAAGCAAAACACCTTCTATTATGAGCGCGACCTGGGGGAAATTGAGTAATGAGGACTACCTACAGGGGATTCGAACCGGTGATTCAAAAGTATTGAATAGTATTTATCAAGAATTTCAGCCCGGAATTCTTCAGTATATTATTCGGCAGGGTGGTTCTGAAGCAGAGGCCAAAGACATCTTTGCGAATGCGATTATCGTCATACTTCGCAAGGTACGTGGCCCCGGTTTGGAATTGACTTCTCCGTTTTCCGCTTACCTTCGAGCGGTATGTCGAAACCTTTGGCTCAAAACTTTTCGAACAAAAAAACGCACGGTTGGGGTAACAGATGAGATGGAAAGGGGATTTGTAGATGACAGCCTTACACCAGATGCTCATTTGGAAAAAACAGTTCTGCATCAACTCATCAGAGAAGTTTTTATCAAACTTGGGGAGGATTGCCAGAAAATTATCCAAATGCGCTGGGATGGCCAATCATACGCACATATTCGCGAAGAAATGGGTTTTGGTAGCGAAGGCTACGCCCGAAAACGAAAACATGTGTGCTATGAACGATTGATGGGAATGGTAAAAGATGATCCCAGAATCGCTGAGTTTTTTAATTAGTTCGTATTGGTAAAAACGCAAAACGATGTTGGACGAAAATAAAATGGATAAGCTGGATGAATACTTGCTCGGAAAGCTTTCTGAACAAGAACGCGCAGAATTGGAAGCGGATGCAGAGGTCTCTGAAAAGCTCGAAATGCATCAGGCGATCTTTGATGCCGTTTCTGAAAAAGAAATTATCGATTACAGAAAACAACTCGATGCTATCCAAGCCAATATGGATGCTGGCGAGGCAAGTAGTGACCGTACCGCGAATAAGCCGGGCGCTACCGTACGTCGTATGTGGCCTGTTAGCCGGGTGCTGGCAGTCGCAGCCTCTGTTGCTATTTTGTTGATTGCGGCATGGTATCTGGTGCCAGGAAGTAGTACGCTGAGCCCAGATGATGCATTTGCAGCACATTATCAAGCGCCGAAGGCACAAGATATGGCCGCCCGATCAGCTACTGCTGAAGGTACCGCTAATCCGACACGAGAAAATCTAGAAACACTAGACAGTCAATTTCGCAATGCTTTTGAGCAAGGAAACTATCAGGAAGCATTGGCTGCGCTAAGCAATATGACCGAGACCGACCCGGATTTTGAATTTCATTCTGAGCAAGGTTTTTATTACAATCAAGGCATTACTTACCTGCAATTGCAGGAATATGAGCAGGCCGCTACTGCTTTCGCAAAAGTAAAACGTGGCGAAAAACTAGATAATGCTTACTGGTACCGTGCTATGGCTCTGCTCAAAACCGATCCGGCTGCTGCCAAGGAGGTGCTCCAGCAGATAAGCGAACGTCAGGGCCATCCGCAACGCAAACTGGCCGGAGAAATTTTGAACCAATTGCCATAAGCTAAGCTGCCGTTTGGGGACGGTTTCTCCATACAAAAAAAGCGACAGCAAGCAGCAATACGCCAATACCAAGCCACCAATACGGGAGCCCATTTCCTTCGGTAAGTGGTTTTGGGTCACCAATAAATACAAATGTTGCCCAGTAAAAAGGATGTGTAGCACTGGCTTGTTCCAAATAATCCAGGCGTGCATTACGCAGGGCTTCATCCTTTTTTTCGCCTGATTTCAG
>JALEHC010000580.1 GCA_022763215.1 Saprospiraceae bacterium | reverse complement strand
GCTCAGTCGGTCGCTGTTGAGTCGCTTGGCTTTGACCAACTCGCTATTTGTGGTTCGCTCACTGATTTGTATGGCTTTTCAGACGATGGCTATCTGGCATTGTTTGAAGAAGATGTCAGTACAGAACCTGATTTCTCCGATAATTTTCCAGAGGGAAGTTCGGCGGCTGCTATGCTGCGTGATGTCGATGGTTGCTTGGTCATGGCTGGACGTTCGTCGGAAGGCTTTTACTTTCGTAAAAACTGCATGGATGTTGTCAACACAGAAACTGCTCGAATTCCAGCTTCCGGGGCTTTTGTTTTTCCACAGCCTGGCGACGACCATGTTGCAGTGGGGGCATTGGAGCCAGAGCGATTGCCAGCCGATTTTCGTTTGTTTAATACGAAAGGGCAGTTGGTTCGACAAGGACAATTGATACAAACGGAGCAGATTATTTCGACGATTGATTTGCCTACGGGGCATTATGTATTGCAATTGTTGTACAAAGATGAAGTTGTACAACGTCTTCCGGTATTGATAACGCATTAATTACCAGTTGAATACGGTGCCGAAGTAAATGGTTCTTTTTTGAAAATAACCATAATCGAAGTCGCTGAAATCTGAATTATATCGGCGAACTTGTTGGTTGTTTTGATTCAGGATGTTATTTACAGAAGCATATACAATGATTGATTTGATGTTGCCAGAAAGTAAGATGACTCTGCTCAGACTAAGGTCTAAGCGGTGGTATGCTCCAAGTTGCGCACCGTTGAAATCGGTGGAAAAGACGGGAGCAAAAGACCTTGATTCAGATTGGTAAATCGCATCGGTCACTTCCGTGAAATAGGTCCCTGGGCGAGTCATATACACCATGCTGGCGCTCAGGTAGCGCGGGTGATTCCATTGCAATGCTGCTTTGACAAAATAGTGTAACGTTTGATCGCCTCGTTGCCACCCATCGGCTGTCCGTATGCGCTGACGGATAAGTATGTTGCTGGCTTCTGCCCGCCAGTATTTTCCGATATCCTGCTGTAAGCTGATTTCTGTTCCCATAATTTGACTTTCCAAAACTTGTAGGTAGCGTTCTATTTCCTGATTTCCTTGCTCTTGTTTGGCAAAAATGGCGGCCTGAAGTTGCCCTTCATCCCATTGAAGGTCATAGTCTAGTGAAATTTGGCGACTCCTCAATAATTCGAAATGCTGGCCTACAAAGGCGGGGCGCCTATAATTGTGGTATTGCCCAAGGCCAAGTAAAAAGGATTGCTGATGATCTAGCCGATAACGGGCACTTAGCTGAAAAGATAAATACGATTCTTGTTCTGCTATGGGGATATTGCTGCGCAAGCCGGCCGAGATGACCCAGTCCGATGAAGGTTCCCAACTAGCGTATGCATATGCTTCCAATTGGTGCAATCTGATGGTTGTATCGAGCGCCAGTGTGGGCGCATTTTCCGCGAAAGCGAAAAAATAGCGGGGGATGGTATCTTGGAAGCCAGCCTGTTGAAAGTCGTGATTGATACCTGTTTGCCATGTCCATTTGGCATTTGTAAATTCTTTAAAATTCAGGCTATGATACCATTGTTGCCTGTGGGCATTGCTGTTCAAATTACCAAATTGATATTGGCTGTTGCTAAAATTGCTACCATGTCGCAGGCTCCATTGCTGGTTGTTGTTTTGATATTGAACCGTCAGGATATTAAAGTTTCTGGTCTTTTGGGCTTTCGCCAAATCAGAATAGCCAAAACTGTGCCCGTGGGCACGAACAGCTTCATCAATGCCGTAACTAAACAGATGAACCTCTAGCTGATCGCTGAATGCGCGATACCAACTCAATCCAATATCTTTATTATCGAATTTTTTGAGGTCGGGCAGATTAGGCTGATTGAGTTCAATAAAAGGCTTTGAAAATTGATAATTACCGTATAGTCGAAAGTGATTATTACCAATTTTTTGTTGGGTAAGTAATCCGGCACTTGCCAAACCTGCGGATAATTGCAGGCTGTTTTCTGGTACTTCGTCCCTCAGTTGTACTTCCACTAATCCAGCACTTGAGTTCCCATAAGTAAGCGGTGGATTGCCAGGGTAAACCTGAATATTGCTGATGACTTCCGTATTAAAAAGGCTAAAAAATCCAGTACCATTGATTTGACTATTTCGAACTGGATTTTGAACTGGAACACCATTTAATACGACCAAGGAGCGATCGGCTGGACTCCCTCTCAAGTTAGGATTAGCCGATTCGTCGGTATTGGTAGAGGCCGCCAGAAAAGTGATGGCCTTCAACGGATCGGCATTGGAAACCGGGTTGAGATAAATATCAAGTGGTTTGAGTTGTTGTACTGCAAATTGCTCCGAAATCGGAGATTTACCACTTACTGTAATCGTATTGATATTCAGAGACTGTTCTTTTAATTGAATTTGGATATTCGTCGGGTATTGAATTTCCTGAATCGGGAGTACGGAGGTTTGATAACCAATAAAAGAGCAAACGAGTGTATCTGCTTGAAAATCAGCTGGTGTTTTTAGTGTGAAATGACCATCTAGATCAGTGGTTGTTCCTTGTTGTGGATGTTGTTTGAAGTATACATTAGCTGCAAAAACAGGCTGGTTGGCCAGGTCGGTAACCTGACCAGAAAAGCGCGATTGTGCCCAGCCTGTTGATGCTGCCAAAATTAAGATAAATAAAATGGTAGTTCGCATAATTACTTGTTAATCAGTTTGCTGGCAAGTTTGCTGATTTGATGATTGTCTGGGAATTTTTCACTTGCCTCAGCGAATATGGACTTCGCATCATCCCAGCGTTCTTTTTTGATATAAAACTTAATGAGCATTTCATAGGCTTCCTGCTGTCCCCATGCAGGCAAGTAAGGATTAGGTTTATCCTGAGCCGGCAGATTAATGGCTTTTAGCAAATTTTCTTCTACTATTTTACCACCGCCGTATTGTTCTGGGGTGTAAAAATCATTGCTGGCAATGACGAAATAAGCACGCGGGTTTTGTTTGTTTAGTTCAAGTGCTTTGTTGGCATTTTTACTGGCTTTGCCACTAATAAAAGGAGCGCGAATACCCGCTTTGAAAGGAATAGAAAGGCCTCGAGCCATAGCGAGCAAAGCATAATCTTCCGAGTTTTTTTCTTCCATATTTTCCAGAAGATCAATTGCCTTATCGATGTGTTTTTCGGCTGTCTTTTCTTCATCATTTTCCATAAAGTAGATCGTTTGGTAATAATGAAGATAAGCGCGCCAGTAGTGCGCCAGTTTTTCCGCTTTGGGGTCAGATACCTCTTTTAGTTGCTTCGCCAACTTGTCCATATCACTATTGTCTTGTTGGACCATTGACTGGATAAAAGCGGTTTTAATTTTCTGTTCGATATTTTCAAGTAGCGAAGTAGGTTGATAACTCACCAAGCTTGCCTGATAAGGAGGTGCTGGTGTGTTATTGTGGGCTTCACAGCTAAGACAAGAACATAAAAACAGAAGAATGATTAAGTTTTTCATAATGATTAGGTTTAAACTAGTTTATTTTATAAACTAAAATGATAAAAAAATTATTGATCGATATAACCCTTTAGTGCCTGCACATACTCTTCAAAAGCATCCACACCAGCAGGTTTGATTTCTACGCCTGTGTGTTGGTAGTTGTTTTTGTAACCCTTGATAATGTCAATATATCCGGCATCCGACAGCTTTTGCAGCTGCACACTCAGATTTCCCGAAGTTGCTTCGGTTGCTTCTTTGAGCTCTTTAAAATCTGATTTTCGATTAGCGATCATATAAGACATGATGGCTAGTCGAAGTGGTGAATGCAATAAAGGATTTAGTGACTTAAACTTCATGACGACGTTTGTACTGTTGACGTAATCTCAGGCCTGGCAAAAAGTAAGATATCAGTGAGGCTATTGCCAAAACCAGGGGCTGTGTATCAAGTTCGACCCAGAATGCCAGAAAACCCAGCACATTGGAGGCTATTCCTGCAAAAATAATGATTCTTTCCTGTAAGGAGGTACCGGAGATGATGACGCCTATACCTGATAAGATCAAAATAATCGGAATCAGTGCAGTTTGCAGGGCCCAAAAAAAGAAAAAAGCAAGTATCAGAATATTGATCGATAAAACGATCCAAAGCTGTTGGATTAAACGCGAAATCCGGTTTTGGCTTTTACTTGCGGGCTTCTTTTTACGGTAGTATCTGGCAGAATAGAGGCTACCCAGCGGCGTTAAAAAGTAGGGGTAGTAATTGGCCCAAGCGTAAGGGGTTTGTAACAAAATATATTGAGCCAGTGCCAGGATAAAAATAAACCCACCCCAAAATACGTATATGTGCCCGCTTTCGCTAAATCGGTCACGAGCGTCCTGAATCATATTTTGTATGATCGCCAAACTTTCTTGTGGGGACATTTTTTCTTGTAAAGACATTTGTATCGTAAGTTTTACTTCAATATAAAGTAGTTTATAGAATAAAGCAAATTTTTATTGGCTTTTTCTGTACTTCTTTAAGTATTTACGGGAAAAGCTCATGGTCAACGATCACTGAGTTAGTGGGAGAAAGATTTTATATTTGGGCACTCATTCACAAAAACACTTTTTATGTTCCGTTATACTTTCTTTTTTGTCCTTTTAGCGAGTCTTTTCGCTTGTAATTCAACTCAGGATAATACTAATCAAGAAACGACTTATACTGATGTGCAAATAGCTGGTGCTATGCGCAATGTAATGTGGAAAGGCGAACTGGATGGCATCATCCAACTCGATACGATTCAAAATAAAAAAGGATTGTATGGCTTAGGGCCATTGAGTTATTTACAAGGTGAACTGCTAATTAACGATGGCCAAGCCTATGTGTCTAGGGTGTTGACAGACAGTAGCATGCAAGTGGAAGCGACATTTGACGCTTCGGCACCGTTTTTTGTTTACGCTAATGTGAATGAATGGAAGGAGTTGGATTTGCCGAAAGGCATCAAAACGATTGAACAGTTGGAGGCATTCATCGATGAGCAAACGAAAGCAGCCAAGAGACCATTTGCATTCAAATTGAAAGGCGAGGTGGCACATGCTATCATCCATATCCAAAATTTGCCGAAAGGCACAGCAGTATCTTCTCCTCAGGAAGCCCATCAGGGCCAAACGAATTATCCACTGGGCCAGGAAAAGGTAGACATTGTTGGTTTTTTCTCTACCTCGCATCAAGGCGTGTTTACGCACCATGACACCTTTTTGCATTTACATCTGATTACCAGCGATCAAACTAAGATGGGGCATTTGGATGAAGTGGAGTTTGGAGCCATGAAGCTATATTTGCCAGTGCAATAGGGTATTACAAAAGAAGCCTTCGGAATTTTCGAAGACTCCTTTTGTTGTATTGGGGGATTACTTTTGAAACATAAGAATTCCCCAATTCAGATATCCTTTTTGGCCACCTTGAATCCAATGTGACAAGCCTTTGTCCATTTTTTCGATATAGGTAGGGCTACAAATCTTCTCCAGTTTTCCCTTTTGGGAAATCAACTCCTTTTGCACTTGCGTGTAATGATTGGTCAGTTGATCTGGCATTTCTATAATCTTGACTTCTTTGAGTCCGACCTGTGTGGCCAGTCTTTTGTACTTGCGTACAGATCCCAGTTCTTCGAGATGGATACGGTCGAGTATCGGCTGGAGCACGCCATTGGGGCAGTCATCACTTTGCATTGGATCGGTGAAAATAAAATGGCCGCCGGGTTTCAATACACGAGCTACTTCCTCAAATACCTGCGGTTTATTGCGGCTATGAAGAATAGCGTCTTCTGACCAGATGATATCGAATTGACTTTCGTCAAATGGGACAGCTTCAAAGTTTCCTTGTACGACATCAATATGAGCAGTGAGCCCCAGCAATTCATTCTTTTCACGGTTGCGTTGATTTTCTACCTGACTCAAATTGAGGCAAGTGATGTGGCATCTGAACTTGGAAGCGATATATCTGGCTGCACCGCCATAACCAGCACCAAGGTCCAGAATTTTGGTGTCTTTATCTACCCATTTGAGTGTAGAAAGCATTTGCTGAACCGTACGATTGCTGGCCGTAAAAATATCCTCTTCCGGAAATTGATAAATACCCACATGAATATCTTCGCCACCCCAGATAGTGTGGTAGAAATGATCCGCATCCTGGCTATCGTAATAAGCTTTAGTAATTTCTACAAGGTCTTTTTTCTCTTTCATAGTGTTATGGTCTTAGAGGTTGTATTTTTTTTCTGCGATATGGACGAAAAAATCAGGTTCATTCACTTTATAGGTTTCCTCAAAATCACCATAGGTGGTAATAGTTTGGAAACCAACTTCTTCTAAAAGGCGGTTCATATAGTTTTTTCGCAGCGGGAACATATTGAGGTGAAATTCAGACTCATCTTCAAATTCGTATTTGAATCGGGCAAGTCCTTCATCTACATACTCTGGTTTGGCAGAAACTTTTTCGCCTACATAATAATAGGTGTGTTTGGAAGAAAATTCTTCCTGATCGAGTATACTGTCATAGTTGCGATGATCAATAATGAGTAAGCCATCGTGTTTGAGGGCGGAATAAAATTCGGCTAGCGATTTTCGGCGGTCGTTATCAGAAAAAAGGTGGGTGAAAGAATTACCGAGGCAAATGATGGCATCAAAACGGCCGTGGACATCCCTGTTGAGCCATCGCCAATCGGCGTGCAATGTTTTGAGGATGTGGCCATGTTTTTGGGCATTTTCGAATGCTTTAGCGAGCATAACTGGGCTGCCATCGGCACTCCAGACATCGAAGCCATGTTCGAGCAATCGGACAGAGTGGTAACCCGTGCCGGTAGCTACGTCAAGTACTTTGTGTTTTCCTCTGGCTTTCAATTCATTAATGAAGAAATTACCTTCTCCTTTGCTCCGCGCTTTCCAGTCAATGAGTTCGTCCCATTTTTCAACGAAATGATGGATGTACTCTTCCCTATACTTATCCGTTTCCCTGATTTCTTCTGGGGTGTGACCATAGTTTTGTTCTTTCTTTTTGTTTTGTAAAAGTTCTTTTTTGTCAGCCATGATTTAGGGTGTTCATTATAGAAAAATCCTTATAGTAGATATCAAAAATTATTTGGAAATCAAAGTGATAGGAAAATAGGGGGCTCGCAGAGTGAGATGGTATGCGGCCTTATGGTTTTAATTAATGTTTAATTAACCCTTTATTTTAAGTGGCTTGATTTTTTTAAGTTAAATTTAATTTTAAAACTACAACAGCTATGAAAAAATTAAACCTTTTATTCATCCTACCTTTATTTCTACTCTTTTTGGCGGCTTGTGAAAAAGAAGAATCTGGACTTCCTAGAATTATTACAGAAGAAGAATTATTGAACACAGATGAGAAGCAATTATTTATTTGCTTGATAGATAGTGTCTATTGGGAAGAAACCAGTATAGCCAGTGACTATAGTACTGGAGCGGGTATTTTAAATGTTTCATCTAGAAAAGGAAGCAGCAATCTAATTGGATTTAGCGCCCTTGAAATTTTTGAAGAAGACATATATGTTCCAGTATTACCAATACGTCTTACTTACTCTTGCACATTTGACATCGATACGAGTGCTTTAAACGAATTATATATTCTAAAAATAGACCGTATCAATCGCAAAATATTTGGGACTTTTGAATTTAATTTAATTAGTGATTCTGGTTCCTGTTCTGGAGAAACACTCAAGGTAACGGGAGGGCGGTTTAAAGTCTCGTTTTAGCTTTATTGATTTCCGATCTTCATAATTTCAAAAAAAAATGAAAATGAAAACAGCGACGATTGTTATCAGTTTTTTTGTGTTCCTTCTAGTTTTTAGTT
>JALEHC010000579.1 GCA_022763215.1 Saprospiraceae bacterium | reverse complement strand
ATTGTTTTGTACAGCTTCTACGACTCCGTCAAAAGGTATGAAAAAAGGAATTCCTGATTTCATCCAAATATCTAGACCTAAGTGCATGGTGCGCCAAACAGGCCCTTCATTCCCCATCACAGTATAAGCATCAGTTGTGTAGACTGGTCGAACTTCGAGGTAGCCTCCTACGCCAACCTCTACCTCTGCATTTTGCAACATTTGATTAATGCGTCGTTCGAAAGGAATAATACTTTCAAAATGTTTGTTATTACCCAAATCGGTACTGCCTACTCTCAGATCAAGATGAGTATATGGTACTTCCGTGAAAGGCTTTCCTAGAATCGGTGCAAAGTTTTGTTTTTGGCACCATCCCCGAAATGCATTGGCATTAGGGTGGGGTTCCATTCCGCAAACGGACCTAAAGCTGTAGTATGCAAAAGCGGGGTTTATCTTTTCCCATTTTTTGAGCAGATTCCAGGCATCTTTTTCGCTGATTTGGAGGTAGACATTTTCGGGTTGCGCCTTTTTATTAATCGCAGCATTGGTGACACTTATCAATAAGCGTGCGGCTACTTGATGATAAAGCACTTCTAATTCAATAGCTTCCAATGGAAACACTTCGTGGTAGCCCTTGACGACCTCCAGGGCCGCTCTTAAAGGTCTGGGCTGATTTATCATGGCATAGGCGAGGGCAATAGCTAACTCATTGATCGTATGGGTATGTATGACATCTCCAAAATCGATGATGGATGCAACTTGTGGTTCTTCTGAGCTTCCTTTGATAATGATATTATAATCATTGGCATCATTATGGATGATACTTTTCCGAAGTTGAGGCCATTTAGGTATTGCTTCTTGCTGAATAAGCTTAAAAAAGTGGTCGAATAAGCGAGCTTGCTCTGGATCGTGGAAAAGCTGGCGCTGTTGCGCTACGCGATTTATTTGTTGATTATCCCATTTGAATGCTCTATGAGCATGAGGATGATCAAAGCTTTGCAATGCTTGGTCGATTTTCGCGCAAGCGGCACCCAGACTTTGGTAAAGAGCAGGCGTTTTGAGTTTTTGGTGAGCCCATAATCGCCCCGGAATCCAGTTGAGCAATCGCACCGCTCGATTTTCATGCCAGATAATATGAGAGCCATTTTTTGCCTGCAAGGGAAAAGGTAGTGCTTCTATACTTTCTTGCTGTTGCAAATGGAGAAGCACTTTTGTTTGCAGGTCAAAGAGTTCCAAGGAAGGATTAGGCGCACTGATTTTTAGTGTAAGCAATTCACCGGAGGGAGTTTTGATCAAATAATTCAGATCGACTTCTCCAGGTAATTGCTTTATTTGGCCAGTTATTCCAAAGTAAGAATGAGCTATTTGCAGGGCATTATCGATGGTCATAGCGTGGTTATTTGCTACCAAGCTAGGAAAGAAATTTCGATCAATGGTTACTTATTGCTCGAATATTTGTCTTGAAGATATCGGAGAGAGGCTTCCATTAATTCACGGAGTACATTGAGGTCAACATTTTTCAGGTTAGTGATGTAGAGGCATGATTTGCCGGTTTTGTATTTTCCAAGTCTGGAAAGAATTTCTTCAAAGCGAGCATAGCTGTTCATCATGTAAAGTGTCAGGCTTGTTTTGCGAGGCGAGAACCCCATCAAAAACCAATCGCCTTCGCGACCGCTATCGTATACATAATGATAATTGCCGAAGCCAATAATGCTATCGCCCCACATACTAGGTTCTTCGCCAGTTACTTCTTTCATCATTTCCAAGACGGTATACGCATCTGCTTTACGGGTTTTGTGCTCAACGGATTCCAGAAAGGCTTCTACGCTAGCATCATTTTGTTTGGTTTTCAGCTCTGCCATATCACTTTTTTATTTATAAATTGCAATTTATTTGTTTACAAGCAAAATTGCAACAAAAAAGGCAGCAGTCCTTTCGGGCTACCACCTATTGCTTTCATAGCTTTATCATTTTGGCAAAACTACCATTCGACAGCTTCGATTTTGGAAAGTAGTTCTCGTGGATTCTGTTCTACTGCTTCCATCAGATCGAATATTTTCTCACTGAAGCCTGCCAGTTGAAACACTTTATTTCCAGAAAACTGCATACTTCCATACCCACGCAAATCGAATGAATAGATATAAGGATCTGCATTATAATTTAGCTTATACTTTTCGAATGTTTTGGTTGGTGCATAATGTCCTACCCAGCCTTGCATATCCGAAAAAATCACGATTCGATCATAAGTCTGATTAGCGGCTTCAAAAATTGAATGAAAATTAGTACCATGACCAACTTTGTTGTTTCCGGCAAATTTTGTCGCAAAATTCATTACAGAAGTACGCAACGAATACGGAATATAACGTGCAGTCGTACCGAATTCAATGATATCAGCATTACAACGCTTCGCCAGCAACATACCGAAAGCAGCTCCCATTTGGTTGCATTTGATATGCTCAGAGTTGGAGACGGGTGATCCCATCGAACCTGAGTTATCGATTACAACCAGCGTATTTTCCAGGTATGGTACATTATCGCAAGCGATTTCGATCGCCTGTTCGAGTGCCGAGCTTATTAAGCGACTGTTTCCACCGAGGTTACGAAACTGCATATAGGCTGTAATCAGACGAAAGGGCAGCATCATTGATTTTTTGATTCGTTGTGCATCTTTGACTTGGTCGCAGGCCAACGGAATCATATCTGGTGCTTGTTCCATGATATTTCGCAAGTTACGGATCAGAGCCATATAGCCCAGCTTATTGCTTTTCAGCAATTCAGCCCAAGCTTCTTTTTTCTTTTCCGCCTTTTGCTCCTCGGTTTCGGCAGACTGGCCAGCCTGCGTTAGTTTTGCCTCCCAAGTCTGGGTATTGCGTAATTCGCCTGCAATCAGAGCTTTCAAGGCCGCTTCGTTGCGCTCAGTTGGCACCGGATGCACTAGATTTACGATATCCACCAGCTTCACACTTCGACGTTCGCCTCGGTATTTTGCTAATTGATAACTATCAAATCGGTCAAATGCTTTCGCAAAACCTTTTTTCATAGCGTTGGGCAAAGAATTGGTGCCTTGTGCTTTAAAGTAGGCAATGATTTCGAGCATATCATCTGGTCGCTTGACAATACTTTCGTAAAATTTTTTGGCCCATTCTTTACCAGAAAGGTGCGTTGCCAGCTCTGCTGCCAGTACATGGGTTATGCTTCGCATACCAAATTCACGACGTGCATAAACGGCTGCCTTTGCGGCAAATTCGGGGCGTACTTTTGACAAAAGCTCAGTGAGCTCGTCAAATGTTTGTTGAGCCGAGCGATAATATTGATCTTGGGCGAAGGATGTCAGCAGTATAGAAGCCAATTTCATTTCTGGGCTTTGTGCATACGCCTCTCCTCCTGCACGGTTGATCACTTTTTTCTGCTTTTTCTTTGATATTCTGTTAAACAAAGCCATAATGGAGTTTTTTT
>JALEHC010000578.1 GCA_022763215.1 Saprospiraceae bacterium | reverse complement strand
CGTTCTATAATATTTTCAATGGTGGAGATGCCAGTGCAGGCCATGATATCAACCCATATACCGGAGAGCCTTATGAACCGCAGATGGTTCCAAGAGGAGATTATGCCCGTGTATTGGCTGAGTTTTGGGCAGATGGACCAGATTCTGAAACACCTCCTGGTCACTGGTTTACTATACTAAATTATGTCAACGAACAACCTCAGCTCGAAAAAAGATGGAAAGGCGAGGGCCCTGTACTTAGTGATTTGGAGTGGGATGTAAAAACGTACTTCGTTTTGGGTGGTGCGATGCATGATTGTGCCATTAGCGCTTGGAGTGTCAAGGGTTGGTATGATTACATTCGTCCGGTTTCTGCAATTCGTTATATGGCGGAACAAGGCCAAAGTAGTAGCCAAAACTTGCCAAGTTATGACCCAAATGGTATTCCATTAATTCCGGGCTTTATTGAATTAGTTGATGAAGACGATCCACTGGCAGGAGACAATGACGAGCATGTTGGCAAAATCAAATTCCGTTCTTGGCGCGGTCCTGATTATATCGACAATCCGTTTTCTGATGTAGCGGGCGTAGGCTGGATTTTGGCAGAAAACTGGTGGCCTTATCAGCGTCCGACATTCGTGACGCCGCCTTTTGCAGGTTTTGTATCTGGTCACTCTACTTTTTCTCGGGGTGCAGCCGAGGTATTGACTTTGATGACAGGTGATCCTTATTTTCCAGGAGGAATGGGTGAATTCGAAGCTCCGGCCAATGAATTCCTTGTTTTTGAAGATGGCCCAAGTGTTGATCTTACCCTACAATGGGCAACCTATCGCGATGCCTCAGACCAAAGTAGTTTATCCAGAATTTGGGGTGGTATCCACCCTCCTGCTGATGATATTCCTGGTCGTAAAATTGGTATCGAAGCAGGGGTTAATGCTTTCAATTATGCTGAAACATTCATCAACAACCGCACACCTCAAATCAGTAATGTAGAAGTTAGCGATGCGATTTTGAATAGCGATGATAATGGTAATACTTTTGACCTGACGATTACCTACGATACGCCAATGGACATGCAAATTGATCCACAAGTAAGTTTCCCAATGGATGACCCAACGGTCAATTCCCTTATGCTTACGCAAAATCAATGGCTAAACGACACCACTTACTTCCTTTCGTATGATTTTGTAGATGCTGAAGAATACCTGCCTTCTATCGTACTGCGTATTGGTGGTGCTTTTGATCAGGAAGGGAAAGTACAGCAAACATTTGCACAGCAAGGGGTATTTACGGTTGATTCTGAAAATCCAGCTATTCTGGATGCAGCACTCAGTACTTCGCTCATTGCTGATGCAGAAGCAGGCAATCCATTCAGCATTATTGTCACATTTGACGAAAGTATGGACATAACGGTTGACCCGGTAATTGTACTGGAAGCACCAACTGACCTGAGCGGAACACTATTAACAGATGAACTAAATAGCCTTTGGCTAGATGCAACAACTTACCAACTCAGTTTCTTTACATTTGATGCCAATGAAGAAATTTCTGACATTGGTATCAATATCCAAAGTGCAAGAGATTCGCTTGGTAACTTACAGCAAGGCTTTGAATTGGCCAATGTGCTTACGATCGACACCAAGCAACCTGCTGTTGTTGAAGTAGCGGTCAACAACGAATTGCTTAACGAATCAAATGTTGGATCGGAAGCAGTTGCCTTCTCGCTTACTTTCTCTGAAAAAATGAACCAAAACATACTACCAGACTTAATTTTCCCGAATGAAAATCCACTGATTAATTCACTCGATATTAATACTGATGCGAGTATGTGGCTTAGTGATACGCAATACCTCTTGGTTTATGATTTGGTCGATGCTGATGAAGAATTCACCCAAATCGACTTGCTACCAGCTCAGGCTGTAGATTTGGCTGGCAACTTGATGACACCAGAATTCCAAATCGGTATTTTTAGTATTGATACCCGCAAACCAATGGTCTCGGAAGTCATTCCAAGCAATGCGGTATTCAATGATCCGCTGGTAGGACCAGCTACTGTTTATTTCAACCTGACTTTTGATGAGCAGATGAATATCGAGGGAACACCAGAATTGAGTTTCCCAGATGAAGATCCGAGTGCTTCTATTCAATTTAACGAAAGTGGTAGCCAATGGCTTACACCATTTACTTTCCGTGCTGCTTTTGATTTAGACGATCAGAATATCGAACTTGAGGATATCGACCTGGCGTTTGCAGGTCTTCAAGATGCTGCTGGCAATCCATTCATTGCATTTACCGCACATGATGTCTTTGATATTGACACTCGCAATCCGAATATTCTTGCCTTTACGGCAAATACTTACGAATTGATGGCTGATAATATTGGTGATGATGGTTTCTCTATGCTAATTGTCACTGATGAAGAAATGGATGTCAATACGACTCCGCTTATCAGTTTCCCAAATGAAATGCCTACTATTCTTGAATTCAACGAAGCGAATTCGCTTTGGGTGAATGCGACCACTTATCAAGCCTATTTCAATGTAGCACCTATGGTTGAAGAATTGCTCGATATTGATGTAAGCTTGGAGCAGTTGTTTGACAGCAATGGCAACCCTGTGGAAGCAGCCGATTATCCTGATTATTTTGACATTAGTATTCCAGTCAACACACAGGATATTCCAATGGTATTTCAAGGATTGAAGATTTATCCAAATCCTGCGAAAGCAGGAAGTCTGGTGCGTCTTGAATTTGCGCAAGCACCGCAAAACTTGCAATGGCGCTTATTCGATACGCAAGGTAAATTGGTACAAGAAAATGCAGCTCAGATCAGTCAGCAGCAATACAATTTGCCAACAGCAGAGCTGAGCAATGGCGTTTACTTCCTGCAATTGATCAGCGCGGAAGGCTCATTTACCGCAAGGTTGAGCATCGTCAGATAAGACACGATATATCGATCAAATAAGGGGAGCTGGCCAATGGTCAGCTCCCCTTTATTTTTTGCCGAAAGGCTAGAAAGCAGGTTCATTTTTCACGGCATACCAAGAGGCGACGACACCAGCTGGGTGCAAACCGCCATCCCCTCCCGGATGTGGAATCACGCGTACAATAGATCCCGTAATGGCAGGCACCTGATCGATGCCATCTACCCAAGGTAAGGTCAAATAGCCAACATAGTTGTAAATCCATTCATTGCCACCGACAACACCTTTTCCTTGCATCCGAATTGTAAAAGGATTGCCGTAATTGATGGAGCCCTTGAGTTTGAGCATCCAATCGGGTGCTTTATCGGGGCTGGCTTTTGAAAGGTCATTTTGGCCGTAAATAATTCCCGCCAGTTCATTGGCAGGTGCTTCATCAATGCGGATATAGCCGGCTCCAAATAGCAGGCTATCCACTTTTT
>JALEHC010000577.1 GCA_022763215.1 Saprospiraceae bacterium | reverse complement strand
TTGGCAAATGCATTAAAAGAAACCGGTTTAATTGATTTGATTGGGGCACAATTTGAAAGCTTAGATCAGGTCGGATTGCTGGTAATATTGGGACTGACGGCAGTTTCGCTTTTCCTTACGGAAATCATGTCAAACGTAGCACTGGTGACCATCTTTTTGCCGGTTGTCGGTGCGATTGCGCTTGGAATGGGTATTGATCCACTATTGGTTTGTATACCCGTTACTTTAGCAGCCAGCTGTGCTTTTATGCTGCCCATGTCAACACCTCCGAATGCAATTGTTTTTGCTAGTGGTTATTTGAAAGTATCACAAATGGTACGGGCTGGGTTTATTTTGAATATCCTTTCCATCTTGTTTATTGCCATTTTGGCAACTTATGTGTTGGGGTGGATATTAGGAATTCCAGCGATTGAATAAAATTCAAATGGCAACAACAAGTTTAAAGATCAAAAATATGGTGTGCCGCCATTGTATGGAGGCACTTTTGAGTGTTTGTAAAACACTTGACCTGGAAGTCAAGTCAGTCGAACTGGGAGAAGTGGTTGTTTTTGCGGAAGCAGAACAAATAGACTATCCACGTTTGCGAAAGCTCTTACAAGAAAATGGCTTCGAACTACTCGAAGACAAAGACCAACAAATTGTCGAGGCAGTTAAGACCGCAGTAATTGCAATGATTCGCGAAAGCGAAGGTATGCCGGAGGTGAAAAACTCTGTTTATCTCGAAGAAAAACTCGAGGTTCCTTATAACCAACTAAGTCGAGTATTCTCCAAATTAGAGCATCTGACCATTGAGCGATATATCATCCTGCAAAAAATCGAACGCGTCAAGGAATTGTTATCTTATGATGAATTTAGCGGAAGCGAAATAGCCTATCAGCTAGGATATAGTAGCTTACAACACCTTTCTAACCAATTCAAGTCAGTGACCGGTATGTCGGTAAGTGCATTTAAAAAACTCAAAGATAAAGGTCGGAAAGCGATCAACGAAATAAAGTGAAATCCGACTAAAAACTGACGGAGAGTTGATGGGAGTTTTTTACCTTTAGCATCCGAAAAGGATGGCTTGTGTCTGTGATTACCACCTTAGAGCACAGCACATTAACAGGCCGAACACTAAAAAACAACCAAATTATAAGCCTCAAATGAAAAGACAGATCAAGATTCTTAAGAATCGTTCTGATATCGGCGCGGGTACCCGAGGTGCCGATATGGGAATTGATGCCATCGAAATTGCCGCCATTAATCAGGGCAACGATTATTTTAACCGCTACTTGTTTGAAGACCTTAAAACTGCCAACGAAACCATTTACGATAAAGTACAATATTCTTTTGCCAAGCGTATTCAGTACGTATTGGAGCAGTGTATTCGTGTAAGTGAAGCGGTACAGAACAGTCTGGAGTTGCAGTACTTGCCGATTATTTTGTCGGGCGATCATTCCTCTGCCCTGGGTACTTTGAGTGGCGTCAAAGCCGCCTTCCCGGAAAAGCGCCTTGGCGCGGTGTGGATTGATGCACATGCAGATTTGCATTCACCTTATACTTCTCCTTCCGGAAATATTCATGGTATGCCGCTTGGAGCGGCTATTGGGGACGACAACCTGGAGTGTCAGGCAAATGAAGTTAGTGAAGGCACATTAGCTTATTGGCAAGGCATGAAAAATATTGGCTACAAAGGCCAAAAAGTAAAAGGAGAGGATGTAGTGTTTTTTGGCGTGCGCGACACCGAAGAGCCGGAAAATAAGCTGATGGCCAAATACAACATCAAAAATTACATGGTGCACGAAGTGCGCTACCGTGGTATTGCCACTTGCGTAAAAGAAGCCTTGGATCGACTGAACGATTGCGATATTTTGTACATTTCTTTCGATGTAGATAGCCTTGATTGTGATATGATTTCGTACGGAACCGGTACTCCGGTACCCAAAGGCTTTGATCCAGAAGAAGTTATTGAAATTATCCGATTATTGATTGCCTCTGGCAAGTTGGTCTGCTTGGAAATCTGTGAAGTTAATCCATTATTAGATCAAAGAGGAAATCGAATGGCAGAGACGGCATTTCAGGTTTTAAATGAAATTACGCAAACTTTGGAAGACCAAATTCTATGATAATTTGAAATAAATGTTTATTATCGGGATTTAATACCAAAAAGAACTAGTTAGAAGTAAATTCGAGCATTCATGCAGGAAAACCAAGTAAAGGAAAATAAGGAACTCAATATTTTTGAGGCGCTTGTGCCAGTCATCGTATTGATCGTTCTGTTAGCTTATAATGTATTTATTTTTGGTGATAATGCATTGAGTGGATCTAATCAGTTTATACTTTTAATTGGAGGTGCCGTAGCAGCAATAGTAGGCTTTATGAATAAAGTGAGCTACGAAACCATGCTCGAAGAGGTCGGCAATAATTTCAAATCAACCGCAGGCGCAATCCTTATTCTGTTGATGGTAGGAGCACTTGCTGGTTCGTGGTTAATTAGTGGTATTATTCCTTCCATGGTATATTATGGATTGGAAATTTTGAATCCTACCTTCTTCTTACCTTCTACAGTTATCATTTGTGCGATTATATCAGTGGCTACCGGAAGTTCTTGGACAACCTCTGCAACTGTGGGCATTGCGCTGATCGGTATCGGAAAAGCGATGGGGATTCCACTTGGGATGGTGGCTGGTGCAGTGATATCAGGTGCCTATTTTGGGGATAAGATGTCGCCTTTGTCTGATACTACCAATTTAGCGGCAGCTATGGCCGGCAGTAAGTTGTTTTCGCATATCCAATATATGACCTATACTACGGTGCCATCTATTGTAATTACCCTGGTTGTATTTACATTACTTGGTTTTAGTCAGGAGATATCTGCTTCCGCAGATTCTTCCGCTATTTTGTCTGCTATTGATGAAGCCTTTTATATTAGTCCGGTTTTATTTTTGGTGCCTGTGGCCGTAATTTTTATGATTATTCGTAAAACTAAGCCCTTGGTTGCATTGCTTTCTGGCTCTTTGCTGGGTGCTTTATTCGCCGTTATTTTTCAGCCGGAAATCGTATTATCGGTTGCTGGTGCAGAATCGTTGAGCATGAATACGGCTTATAATGGCGTAATGAAGGCGATGACAGAAGGAGCAGCAGTAGATA
>JALEHC010000576.1 GCA_022763215.1 Saprospiraceae bacterium | reverse complement strand
TCTTTGAATTGTTTTACCATAACTTAAGGTTTGTAGTGATTCCTCAAGTTAATAACTGGCTTCCTTTTTTAAAATTTACTACCTCCTAACAAGCTCTGAGGTAATTTGTCTTCAGAGGAATGGTTTTCTGGAAATTTGTATGATGATAAAAAGGCTTTTCTTGTATTGAAAAGTGCTGGAATGGAAGAATACCATCAATAATTTGCATTAACAAACTGAGATAGGCCAAATTATCGAGCGGTCCGTTGGTAGAATTTATATCAAGGGCCTCTGTTAAAAAATGAATCAGTTTATGGTGTGAATGACTATGTCCATCATGCTGGTGTACGTGGGCATCAGTGTGGTCATGCGAATGATGATGGTGCGTGTGTGTATTTTCGAAGGCGTGTGAAACCAAGTGCATAAACTCCCCCATGCTTCTCCCAAATATATTGAGACAAAATACGGTTAGAAGCAGATATATAATGGGTTTATTCATGCAAAAACTTTCTTACCTCTATGTACGGGCCTTTTCTCAAGACTGGATGTATTTTTTCCCGTTAATTTAAAAAGAGGTAAGAAAGTCTAGTTATTCATTCTACCACAACTAATAATACCGTTTCCGAAACCAAAATGCCACATTCACCAAAGCGATCAATGCAGGTACTTCTACCAATGGCCCAATTACGCCTGCAAATGCTTGTCCGGAATTAAGGCCAAAAACAGCTATGGCAACGGCAATCGCCAACTCAAAATTATTACCAGCAGCCGTAAAAGAAATAGCCGCATTTCTTGGATAATCTGCGCCCAGTGCTTTACCAATAAAAAAGCTAATCACGAATATTAAGCCGAAATAAATCAATAAGGGCACTGCAATCCGAACAACATCCATTGGAATTTGGACAATTAGCTCGCCTTTCAGGCTAAACATTACCATGATCGTAAACAACAAGGCAATTAGCGTAATCGGTGAAATCAGAGGTACAAACTTGGTCTGATACCACTCCTCGCCTTTCACACGAACCAAAATTATCCGACTCAACAAGCCAGCTAAAAACGGAATACCCAGATATATAGCCACACTTTCTGCTACCGTTCGCATCGAGATGTCTACAATTGCTCCTTCAAATCCAAAATATGGCGGCAAAATGGTAATAAACAACCAGGCATAAAAACTATAGAAAAACACCTGAAATATACTATTCAATGCAACCAATCCTGCACCATACTCACGGCTCCCTTCTGCCAGATCGTTCCAGACAATTACCATTGCAATACAACGAGCAAGGCCGATCAAGATCAGGCCCGTCATATACTCCGGATAATCTCTGAGGAAAATAATCGCTAAAGCAAACATTAATACCGGCCCAATTATCCAATTTATAAACAGTGATAAGCCTAATATTTTTACATTCCGAAAGACTTGTGGCAACATCCGATAATTAACTTTTGCCAAGGGCGGATACATCATCAAGATCAAACCCACTGCAATAGGAATATTCGTGCTTCCACTCGAAAAAGAATTAACAAAACCTGCTGTTTGAGGCAGAAAAAAGCCAATTCCCACACCAATGGCCATGGCCAGGAATATCCAGAGTGTCAAATATCTATCGAGAAAAGAAAGTCTTTTTTTCTTGCTTACTGTTTTGTTCATCTGTTTAGGATTTTGAAACTAATTGCATGGCGTAAATCAATTCTCGTCCAATTTGTCGGGCACGTTCATCGTATCGGGCAGTTTCTTCTGCTGTATCATCTGCCACCTTTGGATCTTCAAAAGTCAAAGCAATCCGCTGCTCAGCTCCCGGAATAAACGGACAATTTTCGTCCGCATCTGAGCAAGTCATAACGGCAGCAAAATCAGTAGTTGGATTTTCTGCTGCATCGAAAGTTTTAGACCAACAAGCTAATGGCTCCATGTCATCAGCCATATACACCTGATAGACCGGATTTTCGCCCGCTCCGCGCTCTATCTTAAACCCCAGACGTTCCATTGCAGCTACTGCTCGTGGATTAAAAGCAGTAGACTCTGTCCCTCCTGAATAGACTTCTACATCCGGAATTTGGAAGTAGGCAGCAGCGGCTTTCGCCCAAATCTGACTCATAATACTACGTCTGGAATTGTGGGTACAAATATAATTCAGACGAACAACTTTCTCTTCTTCCAGCTTTCGCTGAATATAATCCGACAGTTGTTGAAGGATGATTTTTCTTTCCGCTGAAATAGAAACTGTTTCAGCAAGCAATTCTTTTACATTGGATTGAATACCCGAAAATAAGGGTATGCTTTTGCGAGTCATAGTCTTGTTTAATTCTATTATTGCAATATTACAATGAATGAAGTCAAAAAAACTTAGCAATCACAGGAAAAGTCAGGTACATAAGTATCAAACAAGCCATTGAACATTGCCTGGATCACACGCCATTTTTGTCCGTCAATACAGTAATTAATGCTTGTCCCTTCAATAGTACCTTTGATAATCCCGACTGCTTTTAGCTCTTTCAAATGCCTCGAAATAGTAGGCTGCGCCAAATTTACCTCATTGACAATATCACCACAAATACACGAATTTACCTTCAGCAAATGCTGAATAATAGCTACTCTGGCCGGATGCCCCAGTGCTTTCGCTATATTGGCTAATTCATTTTGCTGTGCAGTGAAATTTTCAGTTTTGGTGACGCCCATAATTTCTTAATTTATTTATTGCAATATTACGATTAAAGGATTGCAATAACAACTTATTTAGGAAACATTTTATTTGTTAACCATGATTATTGTTGTCAACATGATCATAGGCTCAACGATTCCTCCATAATTATCGTTATATTTGCATCGTGAAGTTTAAAGCAATCATATTAGCATGTATTCTTTGTATGCCTGTGCTACGCACATGTAAAGGTGCCGTATGGGAGTACAGCATCTGGTTTTCAGAAGCTGAAAGCTGTCAAAGCAAACATGCTTGCTGCTCTTCAAAAGCTCCACAAGAAAAAGAAGATCATTCTTCTGACGAAAATAAACGTTGTTCTGATGGCTGTTCATGCTATTGCTGTGTACCAGTCATTGTTCAACCAAGCCCTGAAATTCCATCTTTTGCTCAGTCTATTGCCAAGTATCCTCTAACATGGCTCATCAATAGCCCAGGGTACGACTTTAATCCTCAAATATGGCAACCGCCACCGTTTTCCTTCGACCTAGCGTAGTTGTTTATGCCTGAACCTTTCAGGCCATTTCTTTAATTATAAATCTGGGCATTTATGAAAAATATCTAAGTACAGGACAAAAGTCCAATATGATTAAATAAGCTCAAAAAGTTGAGCATTTTATGTTTGATAAAATCGAGTCCAAGCCTAAAGATACTT
>JALEHC010000575.1 GCA_022763215.1 Saprospiraceae bacterium | reverse complement strand
CAAAAGGGGTAGGTGTTGTACGTTGGGTGACCCACCGGAATAATGGTGTTGATTGGCAAGATTGGAAATTAGTGGATTATCACATCGCTGAATGATAGCTCTGAATACTCTTAATAAAGTTTACGAAGATTTTAAATAGATGAAGGAGTGGCAAACGAATTTCCTGTTTTGAAATCGAAGTAGGCAATAATTACCGCCGTTAGGCGGTCGCCCCAGAATTATGGCAACAATTTGCTGATAAACTATTGAAAAGAAAAAGGTCGCTAGCAAACCTTCCTTTTTGTCGCTTATTCCTCATATGAACGCTTTACATTTAGGATGTAATCAACTGCTTTTTGTGCTTTGGCTGCTGCTTTGAATATTAGCTTTTTATCTGCTTTCAATGCAGATAACCAACCTTGTAAATATGCTGCACTATTCTCGGTAATGTCATTACAATTAATACCCACATGAGCGCAAAGAAAAGATGCTCCCATTTCTGCAACTAATTCTTCTTTGCTGTATGCCTTTGAGCCAAATGGGTTAAACTTCATTATTTCTTTACGGTTTAACCTGCTTTTATGGCCTGTTGCGTGTGTCATTTCATGAAATAGCGTACAATAATAATCTTCTACAGTTTCAAATTGCTTTATATCTGGCATGTTTAATTTGTCAGATATTGGATTGTAACAAGCACGATCTGCATTTTCAAAAACAAATTGAGGGGCGTTTGGCATATTGTTAAAAATAGCTTCGTAATTCTCAATTATCTGATGATCTTTTAACTCTACCTCTGGAATATCAAATTCAATGCCTTCTATGTCTTGAATATTAAAAACCGAATAGCACCGAAGAACTGGAATAGTTTGTACTTCCTCACCCATGCCATTTAAAGCTTGTGCCTTTGTATGATTTACATACTGGCCAGACTCATCTTTAAAAAGTGTTTTATAGAAATATACCTTTTCAGATGTTGCACCTTTTTTGACTTTTCCGCCTAATTGCTTGGCTTGCTTGAATGACAAAAAATAAGGAATTGGATGGGGTGTAAAATTCATTAGAATAGCATTTATTCCTGAGTAAGTACGTTTAGAAGCATAATTTCGAGCCATTCCATATTTGTTCCAAGTGCATTTCCAAGGGGCTACACCTTGCTCTAAAAGTGCAATCATTTTGTTAGTTACTTCTTCGTAAAGGTCTTTCTTTGTTGTGTTCTGCTTAGTCATTATTCTAATTTTTTAATGGTTATTAAAAGCGGTTAAAGCCTGTCTAGCTTTAACCCTTCTGCCTTCATGGCGAATGAAAAGGGGGAATAAATGCAAGGGAGGGGCTTTCCTTGTTTGCACAAATGAGCCAAAGCGAATGCGGAAAATGGGGATACCCTTGCATTTATGGGGGAAGTATTCCCCGAACTTAAAGGGCTATAAAAGCCCTTCATCAGCGAAAGAATAGTACCCTCCATCGGGGGATAAAATCAGATGGTCGAGGATGGTTATATCTAGCAGTTCACCGCCTTGTTTTAGTTTCTTAGTAAGGTCAATATCACTTTGAGAGGGGCGAAGGTTTCCGCTTGGGTGATTATGTGCTAAAATGAGACTAGCCGCACGGCATTTTAAAGCTGCTGTAAAAACAGTCTTTGCATCAACTACGGTTCCTGCCATACCACCCTGTGACACTAAATAACGACCTATTACTCGATTGGCACGATTTAAAAGCAGAATATAAAATTCTTCAATAAAGCCTATTTGATCGCTCCAATTAGCTAATAAAATTTGATAGGCTTCTAAAGAACTCTTGATTTGGGGGCAGTCTGTGGCCTTCACCTTATTTTGATAAATCAACTTTACCTCTGTTACCTCGAATGGAATTTTGTAACACATAATCGAAAATGTTTTGTTGGCCTCTTAGGCCGAATTGTTAATAAGGAAAACTCCCTTTATCTGGGAGCGGAGGTGATTCCTCTTCGATAGTTTTGATGGTCTACCGAATACGTAATTGAGGTTTCCTCCCTTTTTGCAAAGGCGGTTTCACGAGGCAGGTGGAAGAAAGAGCAAGAGTGGAAGTATTATTTTTATTGGAAAGAAAAATAATACTGGAAAGCGAAGCGGCTCTTGAGCATTCTGTAGGCTGATCCGTACCTTGCCAAAGCAAAAAACAGGGAGGTAACTGAGGATTACGGGTAGAGCAGCAAAAAACAAGCACGTAAGAGGAAAAGCACCGAAGAACCCTCATCAATTGATCGATTGTCTCTTGGTTCCTGAATGGGCGTGCGTTCTTGAACAAGAACCATGACCATTTAGGGAGATATGAGGAAAATTGAAAAATGCGTTTGCTCAATGGGTTGGAGATGGCTTAAAGAGAGTAGTGAGCCGATCAAAGAGAAGGCATCTGAAAGATCGACCAAAAGGGAGTCACGAATCACTTGGTTCGTTTAAACGAAAAGCCCCAAATTCTTTATCTAGTTTTTCTTTTCAACAGCTACAATCGAAAATTGGTGAGCTTTAGCGAACTCCTTATCCTTCTTCTAATTCTTTAATAGTTCTATGTTCTGTGTTCGGGAGGCTGAAACCTAAGCTAGAACTCAATTTGAGTTACTTAAAATCACTTTATTGGGATAAATGATCACCTTTTTGGGATGGCCAATCACTTATGTGGGCTTTAATTATCACTTATTTGGGAGCTAAAATCACTTATTTGGGAGAAACAACAAGTATCACAAAATCACTTTACATTGGGTGATTTTGTGAGATTATACTTTTCATGAGTACGCAAAATGAAAAGAGTTATTTTCCTACCGTTCCAGAAGACTTATCTTCTATTGTTAAGCCTGAAGAATTGGTTGATATTGTTGAAATGACACCGCTAACCCTTCAAGACAGAAGAATTTACAATCTACTTATTGGTAATGCCTGGAATCATATTACTACATCGCAAAGGCATAGCATCAGTCGGTTAGAGCTAACCAAATATGTAGAAAGCAATAATCAGGATATCAAAGCATCGCTAAGAAGATTAATGTCAGCTATTGTAATTATCAAGATTAGAAATAACAAAAATGGCAATCCTTCCACAAGGCAAATTCAGCTTCTCGGCACGAATGAAGTAGAAGACAAAGGAGGTAGTATCGAATATTCATTCCCTGTGGCATTAATCAAAATTATCAAAGACACTCAGATATTTGCAAGGCTACATACGAAGGTTATGTTTGAGCTTTCTAGTAAGTACAGCCTTACGCTTTATGAATTTCTGCAAAAGCGGAAGAACTTGCAGTATATCAGTCATGAAACCCTTAGCCTGGAAGAGACTAGGGCCCTATTTGGCGTAAGCAAGAACAAACTTAAATCCTTCGGCCACTTCAATGATAAGGCACTCAAGCCTGCTGTTAAAGAAGTTTCCTTTCTCACAGAATATGATATTTCGGCAGAACCCATAAGAACGGGAAGAGCAGTAACCCACATCAAATTTTCATGGCAAAAGAAGGAAGATATTGGCGCACAGATTTCAGCAGTTGAGGAATTGGAAAGAAGTAAAGTGGGAAGAAAATCAAGGATGAATGCAGAAACTGAAAATGTAGTAACTATCACCTCATCCCAAAAAGGTGATAGTTTAAATAGCTTTAAGCCAATTAGCCAGTTTATTCCAAATCATCAACAATCAGATCTGTTTTTATCAAGTTCAGCTATTGAAAATGCTAAGGATGTGATTCAAAAATCGAAGCAGAGATTAGATGTATATGCGCTAGAGCAAGAATTTATAGAATCGGCAAAGAAGACCAATTTTCAACCTGATAATATTGATGGTGCGTTTGTAGGATTTGTAAAAAAGAAAGTACATGAATAATTAACGATCTATATCTAGTCCTTTATCCTTATTCTTTAAAGTCTTGCTAGAGGAAATTTCTTTAGAAGTTTCCTTTAATTTGTTGATAATTTTTGATCGATTTCTCTCTTTTGAATACTCTTTACTTCCTTCAACAAACCCTTGAATAAAAGGCATATCTACGCCATCAACTGCTGAGACTAACTGCTTTGCTAGTTCAGGGCGATGTTTTTCTATCAAATAACCAGCATTAAACCCTTCTAATACTTCTTTACCTTCATCCATATTATTCTGCTTTTGGGCTATCTTCAATGAATTTCAAAATCGACTTTCTTTGATATAGAATATGCTTTGAACTTAACTTTCTAAAAATAAGCTTTCCTGTATCTTTGTATTTCTTAAATGTAGTCTTAGAAGTTATTCTCAAAAGTCGCATTGCTTCTTTTTCATCTATCCAAGGGTCAAGTTCATCTTCTCTAATTTCCAATGCTAATTCCTTTACTAAAGCCTTAAAGGTTTCAGATTCTAAGCAAATGACAGGAATTTTTGTAGAGAAATCAGCCACGTATTTCTAGAATTGGTTCTGCAATAGATCGTCAGAAGCTAAATATAGGAAGAATAGAACAAAGAAATGTAAAAGAATGGCTGAATCGTGAAGGTGTGTAAAAGAAAAAGAGGTTAAACATCATGGTCTAACCCCTTTATTTTTGTACTTTTGCAATTCGACAACTCAAAGGACAACGCCGCAAATTTTGCTTTTGTAACTTCTTGTCATTCAATACGCTTGTCAAATCTCTTGCGGTCTGGACGGGACTCGAACCCGCGACCCCCTGCGTGACAGGCAGGTATTCTAACCAACTGAACTACCAGACCTTTTTGTTTGTGTGTGCCTT
>JALEHC010000574.1 GCA_022763215.1 Saprospiraceae bacterium | reverse complement strand
GCAGAAATTGGGTTTTGGCTGGGCGAAGCCCATTGGGGTCAGGGAATTATTTCTGAAGCCATTCCTCTAATTTGTCATTATGGTTTTCAGGAGTTGCACCTGAAAAAGATCGTCGCTGAAGTATACGAACACAACAAAGCCTCCAAACGAGCACTGGAAAAAGCAGGTTTTAAGCAGGAAGCTATTTTCCGAAAGGAAGCTGTCAAAAATGAGCGTGTTATTGATGTGTATCGGATGGTGATATTTTCCACCCAAGTATAGTTAAGCCTTAGTGCTAATTTTATCCAAAATAAAGGCCCAATGCATCCAAAAAAGCTTGTTTTCGGCCAGAAGAAACGCTGATATTCATGCCGGTTTCCAGTACAAGGTAGCCCCCTTTTCCTTTCACATATCGCTGTAAATAGTCGAGATTGACCGTATGAGAACGGTGTACTCGCACAAAGCGGGCGTCTTTTAGCAAGGTCTTTTCCATGTCGCGCAAGGTACGGCATACCAGTTGTTTGCGCCCGTCTGCAAAATGAATGAGCGTATAATTGCCTTGAGCTTCCATGCAGCTAATTTGGTCGACGCGCTCGAAAGTAAAGCCTTCCATGGTTGGAATAGCAATTTTTTGTTTGGGATTAGAGCTAGTGGTGGCTTGATTTTTGGCCACTAGTTGCATCGTAGGCTGATCGGTAGATATGCTGAGTACTTTCATGATTGTTTATCTTAATTAGTGTGTCAATTGGATTTGTTAGCATAATATTAGCTTGTTTTTGGTCGGCTAACAAAACGGAATGTTAAAATATGTCAGGTTTCTGATTATATTTGAAGTGCCTTTTGACGATTGAACAAAGGCTCAAAAAGTAGCAAATTGCACACTCAGCTTTCGCTAAATATCTGCCATGCCCAAAACGCCATCCAACAAACTGTACGAATTGATACAGTCGCTTTCAGGCTCTGAAAAGCGGTATTTCAAGATTTTTGTCCGAGATAAAGGCGACAAAAACAGTAAGTACATCCAGCTATTTGATGCTATGGATGCACAAGAAACCTTTGATGATGAAGCCCTGCGGGCACTCATTTATCCCGATAAAAAAATTCAAAGCCGCAAATACTCCGAATTAAAAGCTTATCTCTACGAACTGATTTTGAAGAGTTTGCAGTCGTATGATGAAAAAACCTCCGTAGACTTTCGCTTGCAATATTTGCTGAACAGCATCAAGGTGCTGTTTCGTAGGGTTCGGTTTGAAGATGCTCAGGAGCTTTTGGCGAAAGCCCAAAAGCTGGCTGTGAAGTACGAAAAGTTTGAAATTTTAGTAAAGCTACTGGACTGGGAAAAGCAAATCGCTTACGCGGAAACCAATATCAGTTACCTCGATCAAAACCTTCCCCGAATCGAGCAACTGGAAATGGAAACGATTACAGATATTCAAAATTTAGCCCTTTACCGGAATACTTTCTTTAAGCTGTTGGTTAGCTTGCGCAAAGATGCGTCTATGCGGAAAACAGAACAAAAAGAGCGTTTGCTCGAATTGCTGCAACGCCCGGAGCTTAGCAACATTAGCCATGCCCGTTCGCATCATGCACGCATCTTGTATTACCGCATTTATACGTTTTATTATTATGCAACCGCAGACTTTGTGCAGTTTCGCAAAGAAGGGGAGAAGCTAATCGCTTTGATAGAATCGAAGCCCCACTTTTTGAAGGAAAGTGTTACGACTTTTATCTCTGCCCTGAGCAATCTGCTGATGGCTTGTATACTAACGAGTGATTACGAAGCCGCTGAGGAAAATTTGCAGAAGCTCAAGAAAATTCAACCAATTACTGCCGATGATGAGCTCAAAATTCACCGCCAGTACTACACCGTTAAGTTTCGATTGTGCATTAATACCGGACAGTTTGAAGAAGGCTTACGCGCACTGGATGAACACTTTGAACGATTAGAAAAGGGGAAACTCAACCGAAAGATTTTTGAGTCAGAAAGTTTTTACTTTCAGTATATCTGCATCTATTTTGGAACGGGGGTTTATGACAAGGCGCTGGAGTATCTCAATCACTGGCTCAATTCACCCAAGAGTATACAGCGGCAAGATTTGCAGAGTTTGGCTCGTATTATCAACTTGATCATCCATTATGAAATGGGGAATACCTTACTGTTAGATTCATTGATTCGATCTACCTATCGGTTCCTCAACAAGCGCAATGCGCTTTATCAATTGGAGGCGCGCCTGATTCATTTCATACGCACGATATTAGCAATACCTGGAAAAAAAGAGCGGAAAGAAGCGTTTACAGAATTGAAAGTGGAGATTGAAGAAATGGCAAAAGACAAAAAAGTGAAAGCCATGCTCCAATTATTTGATCTTGAGGCATGGCTTGAAAGCAAAATCTTGAATATGTCATTCGCTAAAGTTGTAAAGGAAAAGTATCGACTTCAGAAAAATTAGCCGCGTCCGTCTGCTTTATTCGGGAAGAAAAAACCAGAACTGCCAACAGGTGTTGTCAAACGAAGGTCGATATCCGACCAATTGCCAGCTTTCAAATCTTTTCCTGGAAGGCTAATAATAACATATCCGCCTTTTACCGAATTAAGCTCTTGCTCATTCAGGGCAGTTGTTTTTGCTTTTAGTTCACGCAGTGTATATTTCTTCTTTGCCATAACGAGAGTTTATAAATAAAGAAAATGATGGTAACTTAAATATAGATGGCTTTGATCTCAAATGAGAGACTAAAAATTGTAAAAGTCAGATTTCTAAACTAGAAAAAAGGAGGTGTTTTTATGCCAAGTGACGGATTCCGTCTGGTTATCAGCACCTTAAAATACAGCTCTTTTTTTGCTTTCGCAAAAATGATCGGGCTAAAGTTTGTCTGATAACTGCTTGACTACATCCCAGACAAGTTGACTTTCAAAGCCTCTTTGCATGGCATACTGTGCGATTTTGGCATTGCGCTTAAATGTATTTGGCTCCTTCATCTCAGCTGCTTTTTTGCGAATGACTTCTTCGAGTGTCGTTTCATAGTCTTCTTCTGAGATTTCGGTAAAGCCTTTTTTGATGCAGTAGGCTGAGATTTGTCGGCGTTTCAATTCTTGCCGGATTCGAATGCGGCCCCATTTTTTCATTCTAAACTTTCCTCTGACAAAGGAACGAGCAAAGCGTTCTTCATTCAGGAAGTTTTCGGCAATTAATTCTGTAATTATTTCTTCCAAATCATCGCCATAAATACCCAGATCGAGTAGTTTGGAGCGGACTTCCTGATGACAGCGATCTTGGTAAGCACAATATCGTTGTAGTTTCGCTAGCGCATCAGCTTTGCTGATATATTTCGGTTTGTCTTTCTTCAAATTAAAAAAGAATTAAAATGTTATTTGCATTAGGGCGTACCCTTTTTCTTATTTTAACGTCACCAATAGTAGAGACGTTCCTTGATTCTCAAGGTGCTTTCACTATGAATAATACAAAAATTTACAAACCAAAACTACAGACTTACCATGATTGAAAATTTAGATTTTAAAGTCATCATTGACTCTCTTTTAGCGTTTGCCCCAAAATTAGTTGGTGCGATTCTAGTTCTTTTTATCGGTTTCAGAATCGTAGGCTGGATCACTAAAGTAATCAGAAAAAACCTCGAAAAAAGTTCTGTAGATCGTGATTTGATCACTTTTTTGTCTTCTGCAGCTAATATTTTGCTTCGGGTTTTGGTCGTTTTTAGTGC
>JALEHC010000573.1 GCA_022763215.1 Saprospiraceae bacterium | reverse complement strand
TCCCATCCACCTCTGCCACTTGAAACGAGGCCATTAAATTCGGAAGTTCCAGACCAGTATGCTTCATAGAAAATATCGTTGACACTCAGGCGAACATTCAATTGATCTTGTAGGAACTTGCGTTGTAGGCCAAGATTTAAGCTCCAGCTTGGGTCGTACTTAAATACGCCTCCCCAAACACCAGGGCCTGAATACCAGCCAGAAACTTCACCTTTAATTTTCCAAGGCAAGTTGATCGTATGCTGCTGGAAAATACTATAAGAAAATGCCTGTACATCTACAACAGCACCGTTGCCATAATCGGCTTGGTTATCGATATGAGAAGCACTCAGATTGAAATAACTAGAGAAGATGCTATTCCATTGTACCGGAGCACTAAAGTTGAAGCTCAATACGCGTTGCTCTGACAAATTATCCCAGGTAATAAAACTAGCGCGCTGATCTTCGTCATCTGGTGCAATCAATCGGGTGATTTGGTCGGTAGTCAAGCTATAAGCCAACTTGAAATTATAGCGATACTTTAGCACATAACCAACCTCAAAGTTGTTGACAATTTCTGGGCTAAGGAATGGATTTCCTTTTTCAAAAGAAAGCTGACTCAATTGGTTATTAAACGGATTCAACACATTGTAATCGGGGCGATTGATACGACGGCCATAATTGATAGATAACACATCTTGTGGACGAATCTGATACGTAAACCCAACACTTGGGAACCAGCTCAAATAATTGAATTCTACCGGGTCTTCCATGAGTTCATCCAGAAAAGCCATCAAGTTTCCAGTTGCGTCCGTTTGTTCAGCGCGTAGACCAGCTGAAAAGTTCCATTTTTCGCCCAGCGGACGCGCGAAGTTGATGTAACCGGCGTATACACTTTCTTCGTATTCAAAAGTATTGGATTGGCGATCATTTCTAATATCCTGGCCATTTTCGCGTTCAAATACCAAGAATGTATTATCAGAAACGACACGACTCAATTTGGTACCAAAGCCCAGTTTTCCACCAAATAACTCTTCTTCATAATCAGCTTTGAATGTATAGATGTCGATATCGGTAGGCGTATCAAACAAGTTGACAATCTGCGTAAGTTCCTGATCCAGCTCGGCATCAAAATACTGGTTGTTTTGGAATCGATCACTTCTATTTTCATAGCGACCATAATCCAAATCAATATTTAGCGTACGGCCTTTTTCACCAGTATAGCGGTAGTTGATATTATAGGTGTTCTGAGCACGGCTATTGTCGCGAGTCGTATTGGCGATCAGCACACTATCGATTGTGGTTGGCGTAGCTGCATTTGCGATTTCAATCGAGTTGATGGTTTCGCCTGCACCATTCGTATTGTTACGAGATACCAGAAAACCGATCGTATTATTTTTATTCAGGAAAAAATCGCTACCCAATCGAAAATTGTAATTGCTCCATTGGTTGCGGCCATAATTGGATTCTTCCAGACGCAGCCCATTTTGAAAGCTATTAAAATACATGCTGTTAAAATTGGTTCCATCGGCACCACCTGCTGTAAGAAATGCATTCATAAACTTATTGCGGTAGTTGCCACTGGCGTTTACGTTGCCACGAAAATAGCGGCCTTGCGTTCCAGTTGTGCTAATACTACCGTTGGCTCCCAGTCTTTTGTCTTTTTTAAGGCGGATATCAATGATACCTGCATTTCCTTCTGCTTCGTAGCGAGCGCCAGGATTGGTAATAATATCAATGCGGTCAATTTGCTCTGCTGGCAAATTTTGCAAATAATTGGTCAGATCATCGCCTGCAAGTGGTAAACGCTTTCCATCAACATAAATCATAACGCCGGAACGGCCGAGCACACTCAGATTGTTGTTATTGTCAACCAGTACACCGGGCGCTTTGCGCAAAAGCTCAATCGCATCGGCACCAACGCTATTGATGGTTCCTTCTACATTAAATACCGTGCGATCTGGCTTGACCTCCACCATGACGCGAGAAGCAGTGACGGTGGCTTCTTGAAGTTCAACAGCTGCTGGCTGAAATTTCAGCACACCAAGATCAAGTTGTTGGTTAGGCTGTAGCTGAATGTCGGTTTTGGAAAGCTTGGACAATCCCACGTAAGTGGCCGTCAGAAAATATTTTCCGGCTTCTAGGCCTTTGATGTTAAAAATACCGGCTTCATCGGTTGGCTCTACTTTTACAAGTGTGCTGTCCGCTGCTGTATAAAGTGCGACATTTGCAAAGACAACAGCACCTTCATCCGGATCTTGAAGTTGGCCGCGAATACTGGCCTCTTGGGCATGCATAGAAAAGAACAGGCTAGTGAGAACTAGTGAGTATAAAAATTTCATAACAGACGGGTATAATTGGTTAATTATAAGCAGAATAGACTTCAGGAAGACTACCTACTTTTATTAGTGATTACTTTTAATTTGGCTGCAAGTTACAGTTTCAATAATGCTAATGTTGGATAATTGGATGAATCGCGATCTTTTACAGAGGAATTAGCTATGTTTAGCTAAAGTTGCTAAAAAACACTCCTGATCCTATGCAAATTGAGGCTTACCTTCAACGAATCGGGCTTGACCATCAGCCTACTCCACAGCTGCAAAGCTTGCAATTACTTCAGCGCCAACATCTGATCAATGTACCTTTTGAAAACCTGGACATTCATCTTGGCCGACCAATTACGCTCAATTATTATCATATCTACGAAAAAATTGTGCAGCTGGATCGCGGCGGATTCTGTTATGAACTCAACGGCTTGTTTTATTTCCTACTAAAGGAGCTAGGATTTGAGGTGAAACGCATTTCTGCTATGACTTACAATGAGCAGCATGGCTACAGGTACGAGTATGACCATCTAGCACTTTTAGTGCAAACGGAAGGGCAGGAGTGGTTGACTGACGTCGGCTTTGGCCGCTTTTCTCTAGTTCCGCTTTCGCTAAATACGAATCAGGTGCAAACCGATGGCCGACAGCAGTACCTGCTGCGACCATACGAAGCAAAAGATGGCTATACAGAAGTGCTTAGCAAAAAGATCGGCGCAGAGGAAGATTGGAAGCCTTGTTACATTTTCACGAAAGTGGAAAGAATGGTAGAAGAATTTGCTGATATGTGCCATTATCACCAAACCAATCCAGAATCCCATTTTCTGAAAGGACCAATGTGTACTCGAGCAACCGAAGATGGCAGGGTAACGATTTGGAAGAACAAGTTGAAAATTGAGCAAGGCGAAACCATTAATGAAGTACCAATCAATTCAGATAAAGTGCTTTGGGAAAAACTAAAAGCCCATTTTAATGTTCATATCCAAGTCAAAAAGTAAAGCAGGGTGAATTGTTGGTTTGCATCAGCATGTAAAAAGAAATTTTTGAATTAAGTATTTGATTGTCAGGTTTTTATTTGTGTGGTTGGCCCCTGTTTGTTTTGTTCAAAAAAGTCCTATGAAACAACTTTTTTCAAGGAATTATCAAAAAACGAAAAAACGATAAACTTTATTTATACTTTTTTGTATAAATTGCAGCACTTTTAATTTAGACAAAGACTAAATAAGTTACAAAATAATTGATATGAGTGATTCAATGCAGACGCTGGAGGCCCACACCCGAAGCGATTATAAATACGGTTTCACCAGTAATATCGATACCGATAAATTACCGAAAGGACTTAACGAGGATACCGTTCGTGCAATTTCTGCGAAAAAAAATGAACCTGAATTTCTGTTGGAATGGCGTTTGAAAGCTTTCAGACAGTGGCAGGAAATGACAGAGCCTAACTGGCCTAATGTACATTATCCGCCAATCGACTATCAGGACATTATCTACTATGCGGCTCCTAAAAAGAAGCCTAAGCTGAAAAGCTTGGATGAAGTAGATCCGGAATTGTTGCGTACGTTCGAAAAGCTGGGTATTCCATTGGACGAACAAAAACTACTGGCTGGTGTGGCTGTTGATGCCGTTATCGACAGTGTTTCTGTAAAGACAACCTACAAGGAAAAACTGGCAGAACTGGGAATTATCTTCTGTTCTTTCAGTGAAGCAGTGCAAGACCACCCGGAATTGATCAAGAAGTACCTGGGTACAGTGGTGCCTGCTAATGACAATTACTTTGCTGCCCTAAATTCAGCAGTATTTAGTGATGGTTCATTCGTGTACATTCCAAAAGGTGTTCGTTGCCCAATGGAATTGTCAACTTACTTCCGTATTAACGAGCGCGATACTGGTCAGTTTGAACGGACCTTGGTCGTAGCGGAAGAAGGAAGTTATGTTTCTTACTTGGAAGGTTGTACTGCTCCGATGCGCGACGAAAATCAGCTGCATGCAGCAGTCGTAGAGTTGGTGGCATTGGATGATGCCGAAATCAAATATTCAACAGTACAAAACTGGTATCCTGGTGATAAAGATGGCAAAGGTGGTATTTACAACTTCGTAACCAAGCGTGGATTGTGCGAAGGTAAAAACTCTAAAATTTGCTGGACACAGGTAGAAACGGGTTCTGCTATTACTTGGAAGTACCCTAGTTGTGTACTAAAAGGCGATAATTCTATCGGAGAGTTTTACTCTGTAGCCGTGACCAACAATCGTCAGCAGGCAGATACCGGTACAAAGATGATTCACTTAGGTAAGAATACCAGAAGTACCATCATCTCAAAAGGTATTTCTGCTGGATTTAGTGATAACTCTTACCGTGGATTGGTGAAGATTGGCAAGAAAGCCGAAAATGCGCACAACTTCTCGGTTTGTGATTCTCTTTTGATGGGAGACAAATGTGGTGCACATACTTTCCCTTATCTGGAAGTAGAAAATAACACCGCCAAAGTAGAACACGAAGCAACCACTTCAAAGATCGGAGAAGATCAGTTGTTCTACCTGATGCAGCGTGGCTTGAGCGAAGAAGATGCCGTAAACATGATCGTAAATGGATACTGTAAAGAAGTATTCAACGAGTTGCCGATGGAGTTTGCAGTAGAAGCTCAAAAGCTATTAGCCATCAGCTTGGAAGGTAGTGTTGGTTAATCAAAACGAAGTAGTCAAATCATTAAAAAAACGGGTTAAATTAAATAAAGATGCTAAATATCAAGGACTTACAAGTCTCTATTGAAGATAAAGAAATTCTAAGAGGTATTAATCTGGACGTAAAACCAGGTGAAGTTCATGCTATTATGGGACCAAATGGTTCCGGGAAAAGTACATTGGCCAACGTTTTAGCAGGTCGTGAAGAATATGAAGTAACCGGCGGATCAATCAGTTATGAAGGAGAAGATTTGCTGGAATTGGAAGTAGACGAGCGTGCTCGTGCTGGTATTTTCTTGGCATTTCAGTATCCGGTAGAAATTCCGGGTGTAAGTACTTCCAACTTTTTGAAAAGTACCGTTAATGCTGTACGCGTGGAGCGCGGACAGGAAGAATTGAATGCAGTGGAAATGCTGAAATTTATCCGTGAAAAACTGGATTTGGTAGGCATGGATCAGAAGTTCTTGAAGCGTTCTTTAAACGAAGGGTTTTCCGGTGGTGAAAAGAAGCGTAATGAAATGCTTCAGATGGCATTGTTGGAACCAAAATTAGCAGTGCTGGATGAGACAGATTCTGGTCTTGATATTGATGCCTTGCGTATCGTAGCTGATGCGGTTAATAAACTACGCAACGAAAACCGTTCATTCATTATCGTAACGCACTATCAGCGTTTATTGGAGTACATCGTACCAGATCATGTACACGTATTGTACAATGGTCGTATTGTGAAATCTGGTGACAAAAACCTGGCGCTCCAGTTGGAAGACAAAGGGTATGACTGGATCAAAGAGGAAGTGGCTGCACTGGAAGGTTAATTCCGGCTTTAAAGCACACTTTTGATTAGTAACAGATTTCAAAAATCCAGAAAATGACAACTCTAACTCAAGATAGATTTGCGGAAGCAAAAACACACTTCTCGCAATTATTTAATGAGGAAATTGCCGACCATAATGGTCAAGTACGCATCAATTCTCAAATGATGCAATTGCGTCGCAATGCAATGGAAGCCCTCGAATCTTTGAGCTTTCCAACGCGTCGAGACGAAGATTTTAAATATACCAACTTTAACCGCGCACTAAAACTGCCGTTCAAAAAGGTTAAAAGTTTTGAGCTCGATACGGCAAAAATCAATGCATATCGACTTGATGATATCGCTCCTATCCAACTCGTATTTGTAAATGGTGTTTGGGATGCAGCCTTGTCACGCATGGATGATTTGCCGAAAGGCTTATTCATCACTTCGATTGAAGATGCCCTCAACATGGCTGAATATAAGTCATGGATCGTTGAGCAATATGCTAAAGAAACGGAAGGAAACGCAGCATTCACTGCTTTGAACTTAGGGCTGGGTGAACATGGGGTATTTATTCACGTAGCGAAGAATACCACTATTGAACAGCCTATTCAATTGTTGCATTTGGCAGCGACCGGAGATGAGCCTATGATCTTCTCTCCGCAGTTGTTTGTACAGGCAGATGCGAGTAGCCAATTGCATATTATTGAAAATTACAATAGCCTGAATACAAGTTCGGATGTGTATTTGAGCAATGGCATTGCCCGCTTCAAGGTGGCCGATAATGCATTTGTACGTCACTTCCGCATTCAAAATGAAAG
>JALEHC010000097.1 GCA_022763215.1 Saprospiraceae bacterium | reverse complement strand
ATCGGCTTGCTTTTGCTGCACCTCCGGTGCCCAGCACCATTGCCCTATTTGCCGAAAGGCCAGACCTAGTCAATGCCTTGCGTAGCGACATTTCAAAACCATAGATATCTGTATTGTATCCTATTAAGCCCGCCTTCGTAAAGTGGATGGTATTGACTGCCCCAACAGCTTGAGCACTATCGCTTAAGCTAGTCAAATATGGAATGACAACTTCTTTGTAAGGTATAGTTACATTTAGGCCAAGCAAATTGGGATGTGCCTTAATGAGCTTTGGTAGTTCTGTAATATCTTCCAGTGGGAAAAGTTCATATCGAAAACCTGCAATCCCCTCTGCTTCAAACTTTTCGCCAAAATATCGTTTGGAAAAAGAATGCGATAATGGATACCCTATCAGCCCAAGTAACTTTTCATTTGCCATGCTACGCCTCCTTTGTGGCTTGATTGCCTAATCGCTCTAAGACAAATACACTTGCAAAACCAACAACCATCAAGATGAGAACACCGATTATATAGGGTTCTCCTTCATACTGAGCAGGAAGTACACTTTTTTCAATAAAAGGTACCACTTCGCCTTTGCTGTCAATTCGGGTTTCGAGTACATTTCGCCAAGGCCAGATTTTATTGAGCGACCCAATCATAAAACCAGTTAAAATCGCAAGCGTTTGATTGTGATAGTTTTTGAATGTCCAGGACAATACTCTAGAAAAAGTTGCTAATCCTAACAAACAACCTAAGGCAAAGACCACCAAAACCGTCAGACTTTCCGTATTGAATGTTTTTAGTGCTTCTTTAACCGTTGGTATAATGATGGTGTACATCCCCATCAACAACAGGATAAAACTGCCTGAAATACCCGGTAAAATAAGTGCTGAAATCGCGATAGCACCAGCAATAAACACCATAATCAGAGATGAACTCCCTTGTGCCGGACTCGCAATAGTGATATAATAAGCAATAGCCGTTCCGGCTACCAGCAGAATGATTTCTACGATGCCCCAAGAGGTGACCTGACGGCCAATATAAAGTGCGGAGGCAATAATAAGGCCAAAGAAAAATGCCCAGAGCAATTCGGGATAGTTTTCCAGCAGGTGGGTGACCCCCAAAACGCCGACGATAATCCCTACTGCCATTCCGCCAAGGAGCATGACCAGAAAATTGCCATTGGCTTTTTTCCAGGCACCTGTAAGTCCATCGGCAGCCAGGCTGCGAAAGACTTCTGGACCGAGAATATTCTTGATGGTATCAATGAGTTGCTCATAGATACCCGTGATAAATGCAATAGTTCCGCCGGATACGCCAGGTATAACTTCGGCTATTCCCATTGCCATGCCCTTCAGGGCCAGTGCTATTTTTGATGACCATGTATTCATGGCCGTAAAGGTAGAAAAAAAGGAGAAATTTTCGCTTTAATAAGAATCGTGCTTCCTGCCAATAATGGTCCCTTCATTATATTTCTTTTCCAATTCCTCTTCTTCGGCCATAATTTCTTCGCCACTCATATAAAGGTCTCTCAAATCAGGCTGTCCAGCATCGACCCAAGCCGTATACCAAGAACTTCCAATTGATCGGATGGCATCGCGCATCCTGCGCTCGACCATGCCATCCATCCGTTGGTGATATGCTCTGGCATACGCTTTACATTGGGTGCGAATAGTCGCATTCAAGCGTTCTTCAAAACAAAATTGCTGATCTTCCGGAAAAGTCTCACTCAATTCGCGTTCGATATTAAGAACAGTATCGACCAATTGATGTGAAGTCAATACCACATCCCAATAATAAGCTTGTGGATCTTCAATATATTCTGCCTTACCAACAAAAAAGTCGTATTCATTATCCGCAAATAACTCTGGTAAACGACTTTCCCAGAAAGCATGAATCCCCACTTGGTTGGTCAGTTGACCGTTATAATTTTCGGTAGTGTGCAGAGGGACATGAGCGTCGCCCACGTAGTGGCCCATTTCTGCCGAAAGGCGCAAAATACGTGCGACATCCTTGCTGATAAAAGCCTTGGTCAATCGGCCTTGCATCTGTACTAAGTGATAAGGAATGATACCATATTCCGTAAATTCTTCAAATGGAACCACCTTTTGGCAATCTACTTGTTGTCCGGTTAGCTTTTGCCAATCCGTACAATCCATAGTCCATTCTTCTTCATAATACTGGGGAAGAATTTGTTCGACAAAAAACTTACGATATTGATCGGTACGCATTGTATATCGATTGCCGCAGACAATCGACCGGAAAACCAAACGCTTGCTATCTGATGGAAAAGGAACCATGGGCGTACGCAACTGATAGGTGCAAGTATCGCCATTAGAATTGATAAGATGGTATTGGGTATATTTCATCAAGGCAGTTGTCCAGTCTCGCGGTATGTCCGCAAATGGATAACTGCCCCAATGATCGATATCTATGTAATGACGTACTGCTTCGTGGCGGGTAGCATAACGTCGTTTATCCGGATCGACGGCATGCTCCGTGATGTATTCGATGTTTTTTTTGTAAAAGCCAGCTACTCCTGCCGGGAGTGTAAATACCGCCATACGGTTTATTTTTCGGTGGCCCCAAAAGCCCCACTCCGCCGTAAAGGCCATGCTTACACCTACCACCAACAATATTGCCAGTACTTTTACAGATATCGAATTCATAACTTAATTATTTGAAGAAGCCGTCATAAGACATCAAAAACTTCTTGGTATTTCGGTTTTGTACCAAATAGAAATCACCACAGCTACAATCAGCAAAATAACGCTCAATAGGCGTTCCTTCTTTTACTTCGCCTGTCTTCGGGTCTACACCCGAATCGTAAGGATAAATTGGGAACAAGCTCAAGGATTTGACATTGCCTTTGTTGTCTTCCACTGTAATTTTGCTAAAAGGAATCAACTGAGAAATAGAATCTCTGCCGGGGTTATCACTCTCTATACCTTCGGCAATAAAACGTTCAAAACCAACTAGATAACCTTCTACTGTTCCTTGATTCACCTCTTTTTCGATAGCAGTTGTTGTTTCAAAAAACGGATTAACTGCATAGCGTTCTCCTTCCTTTTCGATTCGGAAAGACTTGTTTCGTTGCTTTGGATATTCAACACTTACCTTTTCGATATTTTCCATATCAAAATCGAAGATCGTTTCATCGCGCCAATGCTTCCCCACCAAGTTGTAACGAAACCGTAGGTTTCCTTCCCAGCTTGGTATCTCTGCCACGTAAGGCTGCTCCGCCCCTTCCAAAATCATATAAGTGCCCCGCTCATCAGGTGGTGCTCCACCAACATAATATGCTTTCAGCAAATTATCGGAACGGTCATAAATTTCGACTTTTATTCCTTCAGTTGCCAGACTTCGGATCATATTTTCTACTGCCGCATCGGCTGGTTTGTAACGCACCCGTACACGAGTGATCGCATCCAGTAGATTTTCGATTGCATTGGGCTTGGCTTTGTATTGGCCATTGTACAACCACGAATCGCCATTTCGCGTAAGCGTGGTCCGCTCACCGGTACGTTGTGCAATAAAAATTTTGTGGATCTCTTCTTCAGCTACGGCAAATTCACGGTCTTCACCAAGTGTACTTACTCCACTTTTACCGCTGCCACTGTTCATATAAAAAATCAGGGCACCTCCACCCAACAACACAAAAACAATTAATAACACAAGGGTTCTGTTCATCTTCCTTTCCTTTTTAATTCATTTAATCAGACTAGGCTGCTTCTGTCGACTGTTTGCCGTATTTAGCACGTCGCCAATAGTGATAAACCAGTCCAAACAATAAAAGAAACACCAATGGAATACCAATATTAAATACCTGCCAGTAGGTTTGCTCTTCCTCTGCCCGAACGGGGTTGAGAAGTCGAAGCTTGATTTCCTTGCTTCTGGCTTCAATGACGCCTTTGTCATCCAGCAAATATTCCATGGCATTCACCAAAAATTCTTTATTGGCAAAGGTGAAATTTTCAAAGCGATTAAAACCCAACGGGAAATATTCTTCTGTCCGTCCGGGTACAATTGGGTCTTTCGCCATATCTCCATCGCTAACGACAATCATTCGAGTGGGTTGACTTTCCGTCAAAAACTCCTCTCCCAATTCTTGTAATCCTTCTAACATTGATTCTGATACACGGTTTTCATACATGGATGAAAAAGTACCTTCCAGCAAAACAGCAACCGGCTGTGGTCCACGATCAAATTTAGCGGGCTCTAACGGATAGCGCAGAAAATTAAAATCTAAGGCCACTGGTGTCAACTGATAGCGAGAATATTCAGAAGTTTGCAACAGCACCGTCTTTTCTACCGGTGTCTTGGTTCGAATGGCAGTATCAATTGTGCTTGGATAAAACATATTGACCGGGCCAATACTTTTGACAATAGGATGGTCAGAACGCGGCACCAAAATCGGATGATAGGGATACGCAAATTTTTCAAACTGTGCTGCATTACCTACCCGGCCTACGGCCAACTCAATTTTGGAACTACGCATATCCAGCACCAGATTAGGTTCCATGCGTACGCCATATCGGAACAGCAAATCTTCCAGATTAAAGTTGTCTTCCGAGTATTCCAAGGCGAGGT
>JALEHC010000572.1 GCA_022763215.1 Saprospiraceae bacterium | reverse complement strand
TTGGGCTATTATTCCAACCTTCTAGCATATATTCAAAGCGGATATCACCAAAACTTTTGTAAGAAATCCCAGTCAAATCAATTTCGAGGTTGTTTTGGTCACGGTTTAGCAAGTAGTATGCTTTCTTTTCTTGAGTTACCCCATTTATTTTTATCGAGTTAACAATCAATCGAGGAGGTTCCTCCACCACGGTCAAATTTTGCTCTGGTACAATCATCAAACCCGATGGAGTTGCTAAATAAAGGCTACTGTCTTTTTTCTCCAACCAATTAATTTCATTCGAAATCAGACCATTAGATTCGGTATAAGAACTTAAATCATAGCTCAACTCATTATTCCGAATCAGTATATTCTCAATCAGCACTACCCCTCTGTTAGTCGCAACCCACACCTTCCGGCCATCCGTATACAAGTTGTTGCAAACATCACTGAGCAAGCCATCTTCCATCGTTATTTGAAAATACTGATCTTCAGCAATCAGAATGACACCTTGTCCAGCACTTGCCACCGCAATAATGCCATCATCCATTTCACTGATATCAACAATATTGGTCTCAAAGATGGAAGATTTATCTTTCCAAAAGATGGTATCTTTTTGGCCTAAGCGAGGTATCTGAATCAAGCCCTTCGATACATTGCTTATCCAAACCTGCTCTTTAGAATCCATAAAAGCTTCATAAGACCTACTACCTAGAAGTATGTCGACGCCTTTAGTCTCGATGTAATATAATGGATATTCAGAATTGCCTAATTCCAGCAAACGATCTATAGTGGTTTTGTAGGCAGCTTGAGCAGAAGTGTATAAAACGGAGCCATTCGGGTGAATGGAAACAGATTTGATAGCCCCTGGGTCTACCCGAACAGTCTGACCTTCTTTCCAACGCAATATCCCCATATCAGTTCCAAGTAAAAATTCTTCTTCCGATAGTTTGTGAATGGTTCTTACAGAATTGTATTTACGTCCGGCGAATATTGGTAAAGCATGCTTCTTTACAGTACCATTTTGCACCTCCAACAAACTGTTGTCTCGTGTTCCTATCCAGATTTTATCGGTTTCCTCATCAACAAAAAAGGAATATAATTGGGACCCTAATAATTCTTTCGTTGTATAAACTTTTGCATTATCAAATCCTAATGGAGAAAAATACAGTCCATTCCCCATGGTACTTATCCAGTAATTTCCTTCCCGATCTCGCAAAAAATCACTCACCTGACTATTCGTAAAACTTTGGTACCGATCAATCACATTATGCTGCTCATCCAAGGTATACCTTACCACTCCGATTTCTGGTCCAGTTACCCATACATGCCCTCTATTATAGGATATTCTTGATACCAGGAAAACTTCATCATCAAGTACCTTGAGTGCTTCTTTTTCCGGATCAAAAAGCAATAATCCTTTATTTGAATTTAGGACTAATAAATCATCCACACTTTCTGCCACATAGTAATTTAGGTTGGTTTTCTCCTCCACCTGAAATGTATATTCCAAGCGACCATCTTTAATCTTATACAAATCTATACCATTATAAAACCAGGCCGCATCATCCTTTTGCATATAAGTCACCGACAACTGATACTTCCCTCTGTTTGTAGAGAAAATTTCCTCCAGCTGTCCATCTTCCTGTAAAATGAATACCTTTTCACGAGAAACCATGAGCAAAGTACTATCCGGCAATTGCAAAAATCGCCCCCCTATCGGTATCTCATCCTTCGTTTGTTCTATGGTATAAAAAGAATCTTCCTTGATGTAAGCAATTTCACCTATGGTAGTCATCCAGATTCGACCTTCGAGGTCTTTAGCCAGGTAAAATACTTCTACATTCGGAAGCCCGTCTCGATTGGAATAGTTCTTGAAATTGTAGCCATCAAATCGGCTCAACCCAGCCTCGGTAGCAATCCAGATATAGCCTTGATCATCTTGTAAAACATCATAAATATGCATGGAAGGCAAGCCATCATCGAGGGTAATTTGTCGAAATTGAAGTTTATCACTTTGTCCAAATGCACTTACCTGAAGCAGAAACAACAAGATCAGCAAACCAAACCAGCGTTTCCTTAGCAGCCCTAAGAAAATTCGATTAGAGGTTAAGATATAAGCGCGAACAATTAGCTTCATTCAAACAAGTATTCGACCGGGTCGTTGTGTTTTTGCAATTTAATTTTTTTTCGGGAAAGAATTGAGTATTTTTCCTAATAAGACTTCTGCATGTTTTACTTTCGCTTCGTGTGACCAACCTGCAATATGAGGTGCTAACACTGCATTTTTTGCTTGGCGCAAATACTGAAATGGCTCCGGCAAATCATCAATCTTTACACTCGAAAACGACATCTCTTCATACTCTATAACATCCAAAGCTGCTCCGAGCACCCTTCCCTGCTGCATCGCCGCCACCAAATCCGCCGTATTCAATATCAATCCACGAGCTGTATTCACCAAATACACGGGCTTCGCAAAACGAGACAAGTAGGCTTCATCTACCAAAAAATGATTCGCTTCTTCATAAAAAATATGGAAACTAACAATATCAGCTTCTGCCCATATCTGCTCCTGTGTCGCTTGCTGCGCAAATGCATCGCCATAATCTTTTCGATATTTATCATAAGCCAACACCTTAGCTTCGAAGCCCGACATGCGTTTGGCGAAAGCCTGCCCAGTATTGCCATAGCCAATAAT
>JALEHC010000571.1 GCA_022763215.1 Saprospiraceae bacterium | reverse complement strand
TTGTTAATAATGTGTAGCCATGTCTTTGTAATTTCCCCTTTCGGGAAATCCGACAAGCGAAGCTCATGTATATGCTGATGATTGTACTCGATCATTGATTGGATTTTACGACAACTTAATACCTTGTTTTAGGGATAACTATTTACAGGCGTTTAAATACTCTGTAACCTAAACTTCTTAGCCTTTTGAAACTAGAATTTCGCCCAACTCTTCGTTGCGTACTCGCCTTGATAGCTCAGGCTATCAGGCTCCGCCGCGTCTCGATTTGAACAAAATTCTATTGCTTCAAAAAACCAATTAACTTAGATTACAGAGTATTAAATTAGCACTACCAAGTTCAAAATGGCAATTTTTTAATCATAAAATGACGACATAAGCAGTTAGACGGAATTATGAACAAGTAAAATTTTATAAGGTCAGCACAAAATAATCTCCTAATTATCTTATCATCAATTAGTTCAATCATTTTGTACTGACAAATTTCACTTATCCATAATTTTGATCCGTCACTTACGACTATTAACCATCAAAATACCAATTATGTTAAGTATTGAAAAATTAGACCAACACGATATTTACGAACTAAAAATAGACGGCAAAGTAGAACAAGCCGATATTGAAAAGGTACAAGCCTTTCTCGAACAAAAAGCTGCTGATCAGGAAAAAATTCTTCTTCTGGCAGAAGTAGATCATTTTCCATCTTTCAGAGACTTTAAATCCTTTACCACTACTTTGCGGACTAAGTTTCGCGCCATCAGTGCCATTGGACGGTATGCCGTCGTATCTGACAATGACTGGATTGAAGCATTTGTGCCCGTCGGTAACTTCCTAACACCTCAGCTCCCGGTCAAACACTTTGACAAGGACGAAAAGGCAGAAGCCATTGACTGGCTGATTAATGACAGCATTGATCCGGAAGATTATTTTTCCAAACTCAATATCGAGCATATCAGAGGTACCAATATTTACACCTTTGTCATTGATGATGAAATGGACCTACCGGGCATGAAAACGCTGCACAAAATCCTGACAGAAGAAAAAGACAAAGTCCGGTTCATGGCTATCCTCAAAGATTTTGAAGGTTTCGACAGCTTCAAGGCAGTCATCGAAGGAATTCGAGTTGATTTTGCAGCCTTCGGCAAATTGGAAAAATATGCCATTGTAACCGACAAAGGCTGGGTTGAAAAGCTGGAAAAAGTAGGTAATTTCCTTTCTCCAGGTATTGATCTGAAAGTATTCAAAATGGCAGAGCAAGATATTGCTATGGAATGGCTGAAGGAAGATTAAGTCAAAAAAGCACCAGCTCGCCTTTGGCGGGCTGATGCGCAAATTTGTTCCCAAACCAGAACAAAGTCATGGCATCCCTTCATGATGCACATACGCCTCTCAAAGCGCATAGACTATTCGTTGCTGGTTCAATTTGTGTAATCACGTTCACTCATAATATGTATGTGTAGCTTCTCTATGTATGTGACGGATCAAATTATCCGTCTAGCTAGAATATTTAGCGCTTAACGAGCTTAAACGTTTCTATTCCGCTCGCCTCGCTCTCAATGGTCAGGAAGTAAAGTCCCTCCTGAAGTTGGCTCATATCGAGCTGGTGCTCATAAATTCGATCTGTAAATTGTTGTTGCGTTAATACTCGGCCACTCACATCGGTCAGTAACAGGCGATGGAAGCCCTCCGCAGTTTGACGTAGTTGTACGACATCCGATACCGGATTTGGAAATACTTGTGTCCCATTTCTGGTATCTGCCCCGACTTGCAAGCCTTGAACATCTGGCAATTCCTGACAATCAAATTCACAGACATAATATTTTTCAGTGTATTCACTGCCTGCATACCAAGGCCCATCCGACCAGGCACCTAGGTAAATGTAATCGGTTTGTTGGTTCATAGCAGGCGGATGACTCCAATTGGTATAGGCAGGCGTTTGCCCGTCCGACCAAAGGAATGAGCCATCGCCCACTATGTCACTTAAACCAATATAAGCAGTTGAGACACTTTGTAATGTTAGCGCTTCGTGCAAGAATTCATTCTCCTCCTGACTATCCACAATCGTGAGATAGCCGCCCTGGTCTTCACAATCTTGCAATGCATTAATCCAGCGATCTTTTGTTTCTGAAAGTTGATATTGATGGTTGTTAAGGCTACCGAGTTGAATAAAATCAGCAATCTCTTCTTCTTTACAAGTATTGATACCCGTGGTTTCGACTATAATTTCAAAACTACAATTAGCGACATCTCCACAACTATTGACAGCCTCATAGGCAACCGTATAAATGCCTGGTTCCAACCAGCTTCCGTTTTCCGGCCCCTGTGTTTGTACCATGCTGATTTCGTCTTCCTCTTCCTCATCTCCACTATTTTGGCAAACGCGCTCACAGACAAAATGCTTGGCGGTCCATTGCCCGGCTTTATACCAAGGCGCATTGCTCCAATTGCCCAGATAAGCATAGTCGGTTTGTCCGTTTGGTGCTATATTGGAGCTATTCCAGTTGGCGTAGGTGGGTGTACTTTCATCGATCCATGCAAATTGCCCATCATTATTTTCGTCGCTCAATCCAATGAAGGCAGTAGAAATGCCCTGCAATTGAAGTACTTCTTGTACAAATTCATTTTCAAGCTCATCGTCGATTTTCACCAATTGTGCTTGTACCGCATCACTGGCTGCTTTGGCTTCGATCCACTTCATTTTCTGAGTGGACACATAGTATTCGCTATTGCCAAAGCTACCTAGATAAGTAAATCCTTCCAGCGTCTCGACCTCACAGTTGGCCACTTCCGTGGAAATACAACTCGAGTTGACATTTGGCTCTTGCCAAATAGCCTGGGCAATTCCATTTTCATTTGCCGTAAGGCTAAAACCGCTGATGCAGTTCATGGTCAAAGGGCTTTCGTCTGGCTCGGGTTCTTCCTCTTCCTCCTGCTCGTCCTCTTCGTCACAAGCCTCTGGCTCTACTCGTTTAGAGATGACGTTGGAATAGTGAATAATATCACAGTTTTCGAGTTGACGGCCCCGTCGGAAATAAGTGGTAGTTTCAATATAGGCAGGGTCTAATTCCTGTCCATTGGCTCCTTCAATAATGGTCCAGCTACCCGAGGTAGCATTTGGCGATTCTTCCCATTGATAATTCAGGTTAAGTCCCGAAACGATGGTGCTGCCACTATCATATATCTTGAGCGGATCGAAAGGCGTACAGCTTTCTTCCTGTCCACCAATTTGACCACCGCCCACATAACTACTGCAATCACCATCATAATCTTCCAGTTCGCCATTGCTATTATATCGAACGCCGTCTACCACGAGTGGGATGACAATGGGCATGGCTGTTAATCTGATTTTTGCCTGATGTGGCAAGCTTCCACTGATCTGAACATTCGTTTGACTACTGATGTAACCATCGGCTGCATCATTCCAACCCAGACATTTGTACTGGCCATTGGCATCAAACTGCATATTGCCGGAAGGCAAAATGATGTTCTTCTCAATATAGTCACTTGGGTAATCGGTAATATTGTTGATATTATTTGGGCGCCATGCTACCAAGTGGGTAGGCTGGCCATTTTTGTTGCCAAGTACATAGGCGATCATTCCGTTTTCAGGATCGAGGTCTTCGTGCAATGCTTTCAGGAATACTTTATCGCCATACAATTCCTGGAAGCGAGTGAGCGCCTGAAACCCTTTTTTGACCGGCGTGTTGTTTCGTCCAATCAAACCAGTACTATTGAAAAGCGTTACCCCAGGCTGATCAAACAACTCATAAATAAAGGCTTTATTAACCCGATAGCGGCTCATTAGCAAAATGGCTCTCAGGGTATAAACGGACTGCGCTACTTCGCCAACGCCTGGAAAGTTACTGCCCAAGTCTTTTGAATTCCAACCAAACTCGGTCACATTCAACATCGCTTGTGGCATGTGAATCCGCCGCCATTCTTCAAGGTTTTTAAAGCGAAGAAATTCTCCTTCTGCTGCTTCTGGTGTTTCCGTAATACGATCTCCTGTAATATGAAACGCATAAGGATGAATGCTGATGTAAGTATAATACGGGCGTACATCTTCCGGAATCATATAATCGACATAGTCATTGATACTGCTATTGGGATCATCTGCCTGAAAAGCAGCTGTCGATAATTTCATGCGCCAATCTGCTGGATCATCGCTGCCGTAATGCTCTTTCATCGCATCAATCACGCCGCGCTGAATAGCATGGAAAGCCGGGATACCTGGATCGCCCCAAGGCTCATTACCAACTTCAAGTACATTTACAACGCACTCGCGGCTTTCATCGTCTGGGCAGAAAGTTGTAACAAAAGCGGCCGCATATTTTTTAGCATTCTGTCGAATAGAAGCTTCATCGCCGCCCCATTCTTCGGCATTATACCACTTGTGTGGCCAGCCACGCCATTCATAGCCGTTGCCTGGGCATTCTCCATTTTTGTAATAAGGCGTAATAGCTTCCAGAGAAGCATAAATAGTATCAAAATTAGTTTTCCATTTGCCGCAATAGCGGGTTTTGTAGTAAGCGAAGCTACTTTTTCCGGATTCTGGTGTTGGCAAATCGCAACCACTTTGTGGGAAACAGCTCCAGTCATCACAATCCGTTGTACAGGGTACGACATCATAATTGGAAGGATTTTTCTGGTAGCGATAATCAATTTCCATTAGGTGAAAACTTCTGGCATTTCTAACCACATCTTTGGCGGGGTTTGGATCAGAATTACTGTCCCAATTAGTACCGCCACAGAAGCCCATCATATCATAAAAAGAAGCCGGATTAGGCCGTGAGTTTTCTGTTGCGAAGTGTCCGGTTTGTAAATTAGTGTGATTGCCAACCCACGACTGGGCGAAGGCAAAGCTTGCGCAAAATAGCAGCAAGCAAGAGGTTTTGAATTTAATAAATCTCATGTCTGGTTACTTATAATCGGTTTAAGGAAATACTTGCTGTATTCCAGGCATGAGGGTATCATCTTTACCACCAACGGTATGTTAGTAATAAGCCAGCAATAGCCATGCTTAGTCCGGTTGACAGACTAAGGATATGTTGAGTTGAGCTTCCAGATGTAAGCAAGCAGGGTTTGCTTATGCTTACGCAAAATTGGAAAATAGTGCTGGCGAGATACAGGGACTGTGGAAATGCGAAGTTTGGAATCTATTCGAGAAGAATAGGACAAACGAAGCGCTTCAGTATCCTGATAATACGCGCAGCTTACTCAGACTACACAAATGCCTGGAAAATTACTATTCGATTGGGGAAAGGTAAAATGTTTGTTTTTACTATATCACTTACTATTCAAAGGGAGGTAAAAAACTTGATTCATCATTTGGATTGGATGCTGTTATAACTTCATGCTTCCGCTCCTTATTGTATGAAAAACAAATTTATTTGATTTTTTTAATTATGTGTGTTGTCTACAGTGGATGTAGTGTGTAAGAATTAAAAGCAATATATAGTTTTTGAACTTACAAGTAAAGTGTTTGCGTACTTTTTTTGCATTCGCTCGATGAAAAGAGGGGTTAATGTGCTTATTTTCCACTTTAGTAACGGTTAAATAGCGGAGAATTGGGCTTAAATAACAGCTACCGAACTCTCCGCTACCTTCAAAATTTAGGGTAACTGCTTCAGCTTAATATTTTTGAACCAGATTTTATTGCCATGATCTTGTAATGCGATATGGCCTTTGCGGGCGCGGCCGTAGGCCGGGTAGTCTTTCCATTTTCCTTCTTGTACCATAGCTTCCCATTCGGGCGTCCAAAGATCATACTCGACAATTTTTTCGCCATTTAGCCAGTGGGTTACGTGGCCATGATCAACTCGCAATCGGCTATGATTGTATTCGTTCGCAGGGTGGACAACTTGCTTACTTGCGGTATGCATGGCATAATTTGCACCTGACTTTTGCCAGTCTTCCAGCGGATCAGGCCAGGTATAATCATCGATCAACTGATACTCAGGCCCTGATTCGTAAACAGCATTCAGGCTATCGCCTTCCACTACATTAAAAAAGATCCCACTATTACCGGCTGTAGCTACTTTCCAGTCGAGTTGTATCTCAAAGTTATCATATTGTTGTTTGGTAATGATATCGGCATTTTGTTGACCGCCGGCCATCATTTCGCCATCCTTGATCGTCCAACCATACAGGCTATCCTTTCGGTAAACCCGCCACTGATCCATGCTTTTGCCATCAAACAGCAATTCCCAGCCTTCTGCCTTTTCTTCTTCCGTTAATTGATTATCAGCCACTTCAGCAACTGTTTTTTGTTTATCATCGGATGGATTTTCGGTCGAGCAATGCCAGCTAAGCAAAGCCAAACTCAATGATAAAATCAGGGAATACCACTTCATATTTTTTGTTTTTTTTTGTTGGTTAATGAGATACACCATAGAGCGAGGAGCTTTGCTACGAGCTCGAAAACGGGCGAAGGATAGGAGGAGCTGCCAGCGCGACGGATAGCCTGACCCTACACCGCCTAAGGCGGTGGGGACGCCCCCAAAACCTAAACCAGCTTCATATTCACCGGATCCCAGCGAACAATTTTGTTATCAAAATAAGAATCATTGCACAACAAGGCCGGCGCAGCCGCCCGATAGCCAAAAATGGCATCTTCTGTAGCCATTTTCCCAGCGCGCACTGCATTAAAAAAGTTGCTAAAATGATCAAAATGTGCTCCTTTGTATCCATCTTCCACCCGATAGTGACTTTCTTTGGGTGGCAGCATCTTTTTGCGGTCCTTACTCACCACAGCCTGTCCCTGCTTGGCCATCAAAAAGGCATCCATTGGCTCGCTAACCAGGTTTTTGCGCAGATAAACATCATCCCAGGTCACATCCATAGCACCTTCGCTGCCAACCAAGCGCAGATAAGTAGAGCCGGAGGTACCATCTACAAAATTGACCCGCAGGGAAAGGTTAAAAGCCGGGTGTTGCTTTGTTTCCGGATAGTCAAACATACCGAGCAATACGTCCGGCACTTCGCGGCCATCCTTCCAGTATCGCAAACCACCTGTCGCCATGACCTTTTCAGGGCCAAAAGAACGGATGATGAAGTGAAGACTTGAAAACAAATGGACAAATAGGTCGCCCGAAACACCTGTGCCATAGTCGCGATAATTGCGCCAGCGGAAGAAGCGAAGCGGATCAAAATCGCGTTTAGTCGTATTGCTTAGGTAGGCATCCCAGCCCACCGTTTTGGGCGAAGCATCTTTCGGAATCGGGTACTGCCAGGCACCAAGAGGTGAATTGCGTGCCCAAAAGCCTTCGGCATACACCAATTGACCAATAGCGCCCGCTTCAAATAATTCTTTTGCTTTTTCATTGCCCAATGAACTCATGCCCTGGCTACCAACTTGAAACGTCTTTTTACTTTTTTGTTGGGCTTCAATTACAGCCGGCCCCTCTCCTATGCTGTGCACCATAGGCTTTTCGCAATACACGGCTTTGCCGCTATTGAGCGCATCGACAGATATTTGCTTGTGCCAGTGGTCAGGGGTAGCGATGATCACGGCATCAATATCTTTGCGTTGGAGAATTTCGCGATAATCGCGCGTAGTGAACAAATTTTTGCCCCATTTGGCTTTCGCCAAATCCAGATGTCCGTCGTATAAATCGCAGGCAGCTACGAGTTTTACTCCTGGTACAGATAAAGCTGTATCTGTATCCGCTCGGCCCATGCCACCAGCTCCGATGATGGCCAGATTGATCTGATCATTAGCTGAAAAAGTGGAACGTCTGCTGAGTGGATAAGTAGTCGTGGCATTGATAAAAGAAGGTAAGCCGGTCAATAAAGTGGTACCAGCTGCCAGTTTGGAAATAAACTTACGGCGACTGTTGGAAGATGTTTTTTCGTTTTGGTTCATCTGATAAAAGTTTTGTTCAATTCCACATGCAGATATCCGAAAAGTACGGGGACTACATGGTGGAAGCCAATTTGAGTTGGTAGGAAAGCACTATTCTAAGAAATAAAATTTTATTCAGATTCGGAGGATTTTATTAAATAAAAGTTTTTCTTGGAAGAATATTCGTGAAATTTTCTAATTTAGCTGTAGCGAATTCTTTTTCGCACAATGCGAAAAACCAACTATTACAAACAAAATGCGAAAGCGATCAGCTGTGAAGCTGATTTAAAAATCCCTTGCAAACAAGTTGTTTACAAGGGATTTTGTCTTATTCGCCTGCCTTGGTATAAATCCGGAATAACGGAATATCTACCAGAACCGCCATTCCAAAACGCCATGCTTGTGCATTGATATCGGCGCCTCCGGCACTCACATTACGCAACTCAGGGCCATATTGCAAACCTGCGGACAAGGCCAATGGTGAGTTTTTGAAACCATAAATAAAGTATGCCCCCGGCGCAAAAATATTTTGAAACGACAAATCTGGAAGCAAAGAGGTTTCATCCTGAATACGGAAATTCACGACCGCGCCTATATCCAATACCGACGTAAACAAAGTATAAGAAGCCGTTGCATCTGACTTATCGTTACTTCCCCAGCTAAATGCTAGTCCGACCGGAGCCGTCAGTCCAAATGTAAGGTTGCTTTCTTCGATCATTTCATCGCCTAACTGCCGTTGAAGCTCTTCAAACTCAGAGCCACGAAGGGTTTCGTAAGCGCCAAATACGCCAGCATAAGCATTTAGGCTAATTGTAAATGGATAACTTTGTTTGATGCGATAAGAATTGACTGGCAGCGCTGCCGTTTCCAAAGCCGTGTATACTGCTTCTTCTTCCTCAGCATTGATAAAAGAAATTGCCAAGTTGCCATAACGGGCAAAAATCGTCCGAATTTCGTCTTCTCCCGGCAAAATAGCATCGAGCAAGCCCAGTGTATTAGCGACTACTTTACCGAAATCTTCTTCTGTAATAGCCAATCGCAGATTGGCGATATCTTCTGCTACATCGAGGTACTGGTCCAAGCTCGACAAATTGATGGCACCGGGTTCAATCGTATTGACAAAACGGATTCCCAGATTAACAAATTCGATAATCTGATCGAGGTAGTTCTGAATTTGATTTTGGCTGACTTCTTCATCTTGTTCGATTAGTCGATTGATAGACTCTACTTTGATTTGAATATTTTTCACCTTGCGGTAAATATCGTATAGCAACTTCAGCGGCTCGCTACCCGGTGTGATAAAGTCAATTAGTCGACCAGCTCGATTGCCTGGCTGAAAATTGAATACTTGCAGTGCTCCTTCTTCTTTGATCAGCAATAACCCCACAAAAATCTGGAATACGCGTGGATCTTTCAGCCGATCGAGGTCTTCGACTGACAACCAGCCGGTCAAGCCTTCGCTAGAGCGCAAATTGCGCGAAATTACTTCCAGTACAGAAAGTCCGCGTGCAATATTCACATCTTCGCCGATGAAGGTTTCATTGGCCAAATTTTCAATCAGTACAGCTGGCGTATCATCGGCATGATTGTACACATAAAATGCACTTAAAAGCAGAACGTAACCATCTTCGCCCAAGGCTTCGATGAGCAGTTCTTTTTCCGTAGTTAATGCATCGGGCAAATTAAGCGAAATCTGCGTTAAATCTTGATGTAGAGCTGAGCGCAGCGCTGGTAATAAAGTTTTGTAATCCAACAGATTATTGCTTTGCAATACCGTCAGTGCATTTGGGAGAAGGTCTTTCACAAGTCGGGAATCATTGACCGCCCGTTCAAACTGCTTGAGGTAGGCAATATTGAGTTCTTCCTGAAACCGATTGGTGATCACCTGCGCCAAGGCATCAATGATAATAGTTGGTGTAAAGCCGCCCAAGGGGTCTGTACTTGTTGTATTCTGAGTTGTCAGCGCCAGCAATGGATTGAAGCGATCGCTATTGGTATTAGAATAAGGCGGCAGCTTATTGATCAGGTCTCGCAGTAAAGGATGATTTTGAATAATCTCCTTGATTTCTTCCCAGGTTTTGGTTTGGCCCAGGTATTTCATCAGTATACTTTCTACCCCGGCTACATTTTGCTGTTGAGCAAAATTATAAAGGTTGACAGCATCCGTAAATGGGTCCATAAGCCCCTGATCGGTATAAAAGCTGTTTTTTATAAAAGGTAAGGAATTAGGGTTTTGGCTTTCGCCAAATGCAAAAGTGGTCATGAATACGACCAACAGGAATAACCGTTGCATGCGTGTTGTTTTTTGGTGGTTTGATTTGATCAACAAGATAAGAAACCTGCACCAAAAAACACCGGTGGTTGGTAAGGGTCTTCTATAAAAAACCGATACCAACCAACCGTTATTATGGATTAGTGATGAAATTGTTCTGTCTCTGTACTTCCAGCCATCGCTACCGTTGAAGCTTGGCCTTGTTGTACAGTATTCTGGATATAATCGAAGTAAGCCGTCCCGACAAAAGCTTGGTGTTTTACCGCAGCAAAACCATCTTCCTGCAACCCAAATTCGCGTTGCTGAAGAGAAGAATATCCCGCCATGCCACGCTCGCGATAGGCTTTGGATAGCTCAAACATGGAGGTATTCAAGGCATGGAAACCCGCCAGTGTTATAAACTGGAAACGGTAGCCCAGTTCAGCCAGATCTTCGCGGAAAGTCAGCATTTGTTTTTCCGAAAGGTTGGCGGCCCAATTAAAGGATGGCGAGCAGTTGTAGGCCAATAATTTACCCGGAAATTTTTCGTGTATCGCTTGCGCAAATTCACGAGCTTGCCCGATATCTGGACGAGAAGTTTCCATCCACAACAAATCAGCTATTGGCGCATACGATAATCCTCTGGAAATACTTTGTTCGAGCCCTGCTCGCACCTCAAAGAAACCTTCTGCTGTGCGCTTACCCGTTACAAACGGACGGTCGCGTTCGTCAACATCGGAGGTCAGCAAGTTCGCTGCATCTGCATCGGTACGTGCAATGAGGACCGTTGGCGTGCCCATTACATCTGCCGCAAGGCGAGCGGCTACCAATTTATTGACCGCATCTTGAGTGGGCACCAATACTTTGCCACCCAAGTGACCACACTTTTTAGCAGAAGATAATTGATCTTCGAAGTGAGCAGCCGACGCGCCACTTTCGATAAGCCCCTTCATGAGTTCGTAAGCATTGAGGTTACCACCAAAGCCTGCTTCTGCATCAGCGATAATCGGAACCATCCAATCGATATTACCATCTCCTGAAACCGATTGAATTTGGTCGCGACGCAGTAACGCATTATTGATTCGCTTTACCACAGATGGTACAGAGTCCGCTGGATATAGCGACTGATCAGGATACATTTGGCCCGCAAGGTTGGCATCCGCAGCGACCTGCCAGCCACTCAAATAGATGGCATCCAGGCCTGCAGTTACTTCCTGTATTGCCTGATTTCCGGTCAAAGCCCCCAGGCCAGCTACAAATGGCTGAGTATGTAGCTTATGCCAAAACTTTTTAGCCCCTTCTTTGGCCAGGGTGTATTCAATTTGCATGCTGCCCCGCAGTTTGATGACATCTTCTGCGGTGTAAGGGCGTTCGATATTGGCCCAGCGTGGGTTAGTGAGCCAGTCTGTGATCAATTGTTGCTCGTTGATATTTTGCATGATCGTAAAGATTTATAAGTTGGTGTTGGAATATTTTTTATTGATCGCTTACGCTAAATATTGGTAAGCAGGTAGTGTTAGAAATTCTTTATAGTCTTCGTTGCTGATCAATTCGTCAAATAATTCGGTAGCTTCCGCAAAACGTCCTTTTTCGTATTGTTCTTGACCTACGTAGGCTTTAATCTTTTCCAATTCTTCTTCTCGAAGTTGCTCGTAAAGCTCGAATGTTACGGGTCGGCCATCTTCCAATTGTCCGCCACGGTGTATCCATTGCCATACTTGGGTGCGGGATATTTCAGCAGTAGCCGCATCTTCCATCAGATGATAGATGGCGGCAGCGCCGTTTCCTCGTAGCCAGCTTTCGATATACAGAATACCGACATTAATGTTGGTGCGCAGTCCTTCCTCAGTAATGGTTCCTTTAGGTACTTCGATCAGTGTTTGGGCATTAGGGATGACGTCTTCCCGTTTGTTGGTGATTTGATTGGCTTGTGGCATATAGGTATTGAAAACATCCATGGCAATTTGTACCAGGCCAGGGTGCGCTACCCAGGTACCATCATGGCCATCTTTGGCTTCACGTTCTTTGTCCGCTTTGACTTTATTGATCGCTTTTTCATTGGCTTCCGGATCGTTTTTGATCGGAATTTGTGCGGCCATGCCGCCCATAGCATGAACGCCACGTTTGTGGCACGTTTGGATAACCATGTGCGAATACATTTTCATAAATGGTACGGTCATACCGATTTGTGCCCGGTTGGGCATCACATAGCCCGGCAGATTGCGGAAACGTTTGATAAAGGAGAAAATATAATCCCAGCGACCACAGTTGAGTCCGGCAGAATGGTCTTTTAATTCATAAAGAATTTCGTTGAGTTCAAAACTTGCTAATATCGTTTCCACCAGAACTGTTGCCTTGATTGTTTTCTGAGGGATTTCCAGATAGTTTTGTGCAAAGACAAAAGCATCATTCCACAAACGAGCTTCTAGGTGACTTTCTAGCTTAGGCAAATAGAAGTAAGGGCCAGAACCATTGGCTAGCAGTGTTTTGGCATTATGAAACATATACAGTCCAAAGTCGACCAAGCTACCACTTAATGGCATGCCCTGATATTGAATGTGTTTTTCTTCCAAGTGCCAGCCCCGAGGTCGCACCATGAGGGTAGCGATTTGATCCTTGAGTTGGTAGGTTTTACCTTTTGCTTTATTTTC
>JALEHC010000096.1 GCA_022763215.1 Saprospiraceae bacterium | reverse complement strand
TACAAAGAAGCATTAAATCTGACAAGCGAACAGGAGACTCAATTGGAAGAACTCAGAAAGTCTTTCAAAGAAGAAATGACCGCTATTAAGGAGCAAGACTTCGAAGATCGCGCTGCCAAAAAAGAAGCCATGCATGCTGCGATGGAAGAACACAAAGCTGCGCTCGAAAATATTCTGACGGAAGAACAGCAGCAAATATTGGAGACGAAAAGAAATGAAGATAGGAAGGCAATGCGTGCAGCGCATAAAGAAAAGCGCAAAGCAACGTATAAAGCCATGAAGGCTTACAAGGAACAAAATGTTGAGCCGGTGATGAAGGCACAGCGTCAAAAACTGGAAGCGCAGCTTTCCGCAGAAGACAAAGCAACCATCGCACAACTCAGAATTGCTTTCCAACAGAAGAAAGAGCATATGAAAGCATTAAAGCAGCAAGACTTGGATCGCAAGGCTATGCACGAGGCATTCAAACAAGCTAAAGCTGAAATGAAGGACGAAATGGAACAGCTCAAAGCACTCAATGCCAAATATGAAACCGAAATCGAGCAGCTAATGGAAGAAATTGCTGATCAGCGCAAGCAATGGAAAGAAGACATGCACAATATCGTAAAGGCTGAGGGTGATCATGCACGTAAGAGTCGCAGAGGGAAAGGTAAAGGAAAAAGAGGAAAAGAAAGAGGCCATAAAAAAGGAGACAAAATGATGAAAAAGCATCACTTCCTGTTGATGGATCCGAATGCAGAAGCAGAAACTGAAACAGCAGATACACAGCTTTCTGTGAATGACATTACGATTTTCCCGAATCCAACCTCTAATCAAAGTACTGTTAGTTATACAATTGACACGGCAGGAGATTATACGATTGAACTGAGAGATGAGCGTGGCAATGTTGTAAAAGTACTGGCACAAGGGCCGCTGGAAGCTGGAACCTATCAAGTAGAAGCCGATCTAAGCAGACAAGAAGGCGGTGTTTATTACATTGCACTTAGCAATGGGAAGCAGTTAGTGAGTAAGAAGTTGATCCTTACGAGAGGCTAAGCAATTCGTCTAAAGCAGATAAACAAAAACAGGGTATCCACCAAAAAGGAGGAACCCTGTTTTTCATTATATACTCAGCAAAATAAATTCTACCTATTTTACACCACGTACCAGTAGCGCGACTTCATTTTGTAGTACTTCAATGAAACCACCGCCAATCTTGTAAGTGACTTTTTTGCCTGCATCAGAAGCGACTTGGATCGAACCAGACTCCTCGTCGAAGAAACGATGCTCGCCTTCCGCAGTAACAATTTCCACTACTCCTTCTTCCAAAGAAGAAACAATAGGGGCGTGATTTTTAAGGACCTGGAATTGACCAAGTACACCAGGGACTTTCACAGAAACGATATTGCCCTGAAATACTTCTTTATCTGGTGTCAATACACTGATCTTCATCATAACAAATAATTTTAGAATAGCTGTCGATTTAGCGAAAGCTAAACCGAGCAGCCTTTACTTTTATGAAGTAACAGAATTAGCTTATGCTACTTCTGCCAACATTTTCTTACCAGCTTCGATTACATCATCGATGTTACCTTTCAAGTTGAAAGCAGATTCTGGGTACTCATCTACTTCACCATTCAAGATCATCTTAAATCCACGGATCGTTTCATCAATTGGTACCAGTACTCCCTGGATACCTGTAAACTGCTCCGCTACGTGGAATGGCTGAGACAAGAAACGCTGTACACGACGTGCGCGGTGTACGACCATCTTATCTTCGTCAGACAATTCTTCCATACCAAGAATTGCGATAATATCTTGCAATTCTTTGTAACGCTGAAGAATGTTGATTACATCCTGTGCTGTCTGGTAGTGCTCATCACCAACGATAGCTGGCTCCAGAATACGAGATGTTGAATCAAGTGGGTCAATCGCAGGATAGATACCCTGAGAAGCCAATTTACGAGACAATACCGTTGTTGCATCCAAGTGGGCGAAAGTAGTCGCCGGAGCCGGGTCCGTCAAGTCATCCGCAGGTACATATACCGCCTGTACAGATGTAATCGAACCACGCTTCGTAGAAGTAATACGCTCCTGCATCAGACCCATCTCTGTTGCAAGTGTTGGCTGATAACCTACCGCTGAAGGCATACGACCAAGAAGGGCAGATACCTCAGAACCAGCCTGTGTGAAACGGAAGATATTATCGATAAAGAACAGGATGTCACGACCTCCTGTTGGGTCATTCAAGTCACCGTCACGGTAGTACTCCGCAATTGTCAAACCAGACAAAGCCACTCGTGCTCTCGCTCCTGGAGGCTCGTTCATCTGACCGAATACCAATGTTGCTTTTGAGTTTTTCAAAGCGTTCATATCCACTTTTGACAAGTCCCATCCGCCTTCTTCCATAGAGTGCATGAACTGCTCGCCATAAGTGATTACGTTTGCTTCCAAGAATTCACGAAGCAAGTCATTACCTTCACGCGTACGCTCACCTACCCCTGCAAATACAGAGATACCTTCGTAAGCTTTCGCGATATTGTTTACCAACTCCTGAATAAGTACCGTTTTACCTACACCAGCACCACCAAACAAACCAATCTTACCACCTTTCATGTATGGCTCGATCAAATCAATTACCTTGATACCTGTGAACAATACCTCTTTCTCTACAGAAAGCTCTTCATAAGTAGGTGGTTTACGGTGGATAGGATAAGCATTTTCGCCTTTCTCTACCTTTCCGATACCGTCAATAGCCTCACCAACTACGTTGAAAAGACGTCCTTTAATTTCTTCACCGACAGGCATTGCGATAGGAAGACCAGTATCTTCTACTTGAGTACCTCTGGTCAAACCATCTGTTGAATCCATTGCAATTGCACGTACACTATCTTCTCCCAAGTGCTGCTGTACTTCAAGTACCAGCTTTTCACCAGTTGGGCGAGTAATTTCCAATGCATTGAATATTTCCGGAAGCTTAGCGCCTTCGGCTGCAAAGCTTACATCGACTACAGGTCCGATAATCTGTTTGATACGACCGATATTTGCCATAGCAAAATGTATTTGTGTGATGGAAAATAGGTTCTTAAAAATCGGTGCAAATATAGGCTTTTGCCTTGACAATCAAAAAGAAAACAAATTTTCCAGAATCAATTTATTGTCAAAACGCCTTCCGACCATTTTTTTCATTCTGCCAATTAGTCATTTTTACAAAGTTCTCTAAAATGTTAATTGGAAACTTCCAAACACACCAGAATCTTATTCTGT